>CAXHBG010000022.1:0-14463 GCA_964015055.1 uncultured Thermoplasmata archaeon | reverse complement strand
GTCTACTGTATCATTCATACTCTCTTCGATATAATCGAATTCAGACCATATGTAATCGGTCATATTTTTAGCATATTCTAAATCATCCCTGACTTCTTCAAATTCTGATGATATAATATCCCATACAGCTACATCCAGTGGTGGAAGGAATTGTTGAACATGTGCACATCTCCATTCCATGCCGTCGTATGCTGCAATTTCATCTTCTTCGCATCCTAGAGCATTCAAAGTATCTTCAGAGTCATCGATTCCCTCGACTAGGGTTTCCAAGTTATCCAGTCTTGCAATTTCTGCATTTATTTTAGTTGTAAGATTTTCTAAATCTTTCTCAAGACTTGTAAAATCAGTTTCACCAACAGGTTCTACAGTATTGTCCTCAGTTGTCAAATCATTATCAGATCCACCGAGACATCCACTGAAAACCAGCAGGAAAGCTAACGCAAAGGATGCGTATTTGTTCATAGATGTCAGCAACAGTCCTTCAAAAAAGAGTATGTTAAGAAAAATTATTTAGCTTCAGCAGCTGCTTTTCTTGATTCTTTAATCTTTTCAGAAGCTTCACGTCTTGCAATTCTTTCCATTCTTCTAGATTGTACTCTTTCAGTGATTAACTTCATGTACATTGCGTCGTGTTCCATCAATGGAGAATCAGAAATAGTTAGCACATTGTAACCATTTTCTAAAATAACTTCAGCCAAATATTCAAATTTAATTTCACCTTTTTTGATTGGTGAATAGTGTCTTTCGTTTCCTTCGATATCGAATTCAACACCAGAAAAATGGGTGTAGAATTTTGTTAATCCTAATGATGCTTGTAAATAATCAAATACACGTTTGAAACTTTCTCGATCATTCAACCATCGGTTTCCTCTTGCATGCAAGTGAGGCCAGTTGATACACGGTGCAGTTCCTTTGACACGGCGACACAATTCAGTTATTTCTCTAATGCTTCCAAATAAATCGTGTTTACCAGCTAGTTCAAAGCAAATCTGAGAAGTGTATCCTTTTTCTAAATAATGATTTCTCATTTGTTGGAAAATTGGTACTAGTCTGTCAATAGCATCCTTTGATGAGATTCCATTGTATGGTCCAATATGAGTTACAATTCTTCTTGCACCAATCATATTGCCGACTTCACCCGCAAATTCTAGGAACTTAATTGATTTGTTACGCATATATCCATTTCCAAGGAAATCCATGTAATATGGAGCATGTATTCCCATGTGGATATCAAGTGATTGAGCGATAGCTCCCAATTCCTCAAAGTCATCTAATTCGTCAACATATTTGCCTCTGACTAATTGTATTTCCATACAATGTAATCCAAGTGCGTGTATGTCTTCAATTCCATCTCGAATATTTCTTCCTTTACAAGATAGTGGGATTCCCGCAGGTCCATAACGTAACATCGGTCACTGCGCATTGAGAGGTCCTATAATTACTATTGCTTACTTTTGGCCTTTTTTTACACATTTTTTCAATTTTTTTATATTTTTGTCTATTTTTTTAAGGGTCCCTCTTCTCGCACATTGTGAATCCCAAGGCAATAGAGTCTAAATGGCAAAAAAAATGGACCGAAGCCAAAGCCTATGAGTCTGAGCCAGGTGGAGATAAAGAGAAGTATTTTGTTAATTGTCCATATCCTTACATGAATGGATATTTGCACTTAGGACATGCTTTTACTTATTTGAGAGCCGATATGGTTTCACGATATCAAAGAATGCAAAATAAGAATGTATTATTCCCTTTTGCTTTTCACTGTACAGGTACTCCAATTGTAGCCGCTGCTCAGCGTGTTGAGGAAGGTGAAAAAACTCAAATCAAAGCTTTGAAACAAATGGGATTGAGTGACACACTGATCAAGAAATTTTCTAAACCGGAAGAATGGACTAAGCATTTTCCTGACAAAGCGATTACTGACTTGAAAAAATTTGGTGCCTCAATAGATTGGCGTAGAAGTTTCATTACAACCAGTTTGAATCCGCCATACGATGCATTCATTCGTTGGCAATTCAATAAATTATTAGCTGGTGAATATTTAATCAAAGGGAGTTTTCCAGTTGTTTGGTGTCCTAAGAGAGGAACAGTAGTTGGAGATCATGACAGACTATCTGGTGAAGGAGAAACACCGCAAGAATATACATTATTGAAGTTCAAGGGTGATGATGATTACTTAGTTGCTGCAACACTTCGTCCTGAAACTGTATTTGGTCAAACAAATTTATGGATAGATGGAGAAGGGACATATGCCAAAGTAAAAGTTGGTAATGAAACTTGGATTATGTCCGAAGAGATGCCATCTAAACTGAAGTTACAAGGGCATCAGGTAGTAGTTCTTGGTTCAGTAGAAGGTAGAGATATAATTGGTAAAAAATATCAAGCTCCTGAAATTCACAAAGAATTGATAGTCTTACCTTCTAAATTCTGTGATGCTTCCATAGGTTCAGGAATTGTTACATCAGTTCCAAGCGATTCGCCCGATGATTATCAAGGATTAGTGGACCTTAAAAATTCTGAAAAAGAATGTAATGAATGGGGAATTGACTTTGCAGAAGTAACTAAATTAGAACCAATTGCAATTTTAGATTCAGGAGAAATGGGGACTTTGCCAGCTCCTGATTTGTGCAAGAAACTAGGAATCAAAGATCAAACCGATCGTAGCAAGCTCGAAAAGGCCAAACAAGATTTGTACTTACACAGCTTCAACAATGGCGTAATGCTTGAGTCTTCAGGTTTCATTTCTGGAAAGCCAGTTGCTGAAGCTCGGGAAATGGTTAAAACAAAACTAGTTGAAAATAGTGAAGCAATTGCTTACTATGAATTAACTGGGCCAGTCAAATCAAGGTGGATGGCAGACTGTAAAGTAAAAATTGTAGATAATCAATGGTTTTTGGCTTATGGTGATGAAAAGTGGACTGAAACTACAGAACTTGCTTTGAAATCAATGGAATTATATCCTTCGAAAGCTCGAAATCAATTCGAATATGTTCTTCAATGGTTGAATAATTGGGCTTGTGTCCGTGAAAAAGGTCTTGGAACTAAGTTACCTTGGGATGATAACTGGGTTATTGAATCTTTGAGCGATTCAACAATTTACATGGCTTTCTACACCGTAGCTCATCATTTGAAAGGTTTGGATGAAGATAAGCTAACAGATACTTTATTCGAGGCCATATTTGGCAGTGGAAACACGAAAGAAGCATCAGAGGAGCTGGGAATTCCACAGGCAGACATCCTTGATTGGCGCAATGAATTCAATTATTGGTATCCATATGACTTGAGAGTTAGCGGCAAAGATTTGATACAAAATCACCTTTCGTTTAGTTTGTACAATCATACAGCCATGTTTGAGAAAGAAATGTGGCCGAAAGGTTTTGCAGTTAACGGATGGGTTTTAGTTGATGGTGAAAAAATGTCTAAATCTAAAGGCAATTTTTTCACATTAAAAGAATTAGTCACAAATTACAGTGCAGATGTAGTCAGATTTACACTTTGTAACGCCGGGGAAGGGTTGGATGATCCTAATTGGGAATTATCTTTTGCTGAAACTGCAGGAAAAAAGCTGGAGAATTGGTTGAATTTTGTAAAAGAAAATAGGGGTAAAGGACGTAGAGACTCACATCCTGTTGATGATTGGTTTAGGGCAATAATGTCTGACACAGCTTACAAAGCAACCAAAGCTTCAGATCGCTTAAAATTCAGAACATCTACGCGATTATTGTTTTTCGAGTTACCGCAGTATTACAAATGGTACTTGCAGAGAGTGGGAGAGCCAAATGCAGAAATTTTACACGAGTATCTTTCGATGATTACTAGAGGAATAGCTCCAGTAGTCCCTCACATTGCAGAAGAAGCATGGTCTCTACTTGATGAGGAAGGCTTTGTTATAAATCAACAATTTCCTAAAGGTAAGGAATCAGATATCGGCTTTCTAATAGGTGAGGATTTGATTAAACAAACTTTAGAAGATACTAAAGCTATTTTGAATATTGCAAAAATTGAAAAACCTAGTGAAATTGTACTTATTACATCTCCAAAATGGAAGTGGGAAGCAGTTCAAGCTGCAGGAGATTTAGCAGACGGAAGAGGTCAAGTTAAATTAAATCAATTAATTGGAAGCTTTATGCCGCAGATACCTAATGATTCAAAGAAAGTTGGCGCTGAATTTTTGAAAAAATGGGTTCTGAAAGATATTCCTTCACTTGGCCCTGAATGGCAAGAAAGGTACAAAGTTCTAATTGACGAAAAGGCAATTTTGGAATCTTCAATTGACTTCTTTAGCAAAATATTTGACTGTCCTATTTCAGTAATTAATGCTGAAAATGCAGTTTCTCGTCTAGAACCGAAATCTAAGCAAAGTGCACCTCTAAGACCTGCAATCTTCGTTTCATAGATAGTCTTTTGTCGACGATAAATAGCTTTATTTTTGTTTTAACAATCCTTTATAAATACGGTTCTTGTCCGGCGGACCCCGCGTTAGAGAATATCTAACGGGAGTAACAAAAATGACTGAACAGCGAAACTCGCGCATAGCTTTGTTAGCCGTAGTAATGCTTCTTTCTGGAGCTTTCTTAGGGCTATTAGTATCTGATAATGCATCTGCAGCAAGATACGATCTCAATGGTTTTGTTTCTGACAACAATTCCAACGTTTCAATAACTATCTTGGACAGGGATTCCGGATATAAGAAAACAACATCAACTCTTGAAGATGGATATTATTCCTTCACGAATGTAGAATCTGGAGATTATGATATAATGTACATGAAAGAAGGATATCTTTCAATTAGAAATAATTTATCAGTTTCAGCAGATGGTCCTTTGGATACTGTATCTATGGTTGCAGCACCCGCTGGAGCTACTACAGTTTCTGGAACAGTAACTAGTAATGGAATTGCAGTTTCTGGAGCCACAGTAACACTTTTTTCCACTACCGTTTTTGAAGACTCATGGTGGGGATATGATGACGCAGGTTATTCTTGGTCTACAACTTCAGACGAAACTGGAAATTATGAATTTACTAACATGCCAGGAACTACTTTTGATGCACGTGTAGATTCAGATGATCACTATACACACAATGCAGCATCTGTAGATTTTTCAGGACCTCACGAGTTTGCACTGAGTGGAGTTACGCAAGATAACAACCAAAATATCAATGTTAAAGACAGTTCAGACAACATAATTAATGATGCAACAGTTTTCATGTATGAAGAGTCAAACTCATCATGGACAGAGGCAACTAAATTTGGTGGAGCAACTTACATTTTGAGTCCAGACACTGGAAACTCAGTCTATGTTTATGCTTACCATGAAGATCATAAGCCTACTGTAACTAAACTATCAGATGTAAGTGGTACGAACTCATTTGAAATGGTTCTAGGAGAAAACAACTTAGGAAATGATGATGTTATCTACGTTCCAAGTTTACCAACTCTCGGCAGTCAATCAAATTTACCAATGCTTCATGATAGAATCATACACCTAAATATGGGACCAACAGCCAAGATATCTAGTAACAGCGATGATTATGTTGTTACAGAAGGCGGAGCAATTAATTTCTCAGCTTCAGGTTCTATCTCTGTTGTAGGTATCTCATCGTTTGATTGGGGTGCAGACAACACAGACGTATTCTATAACTCTACTTTTACAGGAACTTCGAATGTAGTTTCCCTAACAGTTACAGATAATTTTGGAGCAACGGATACTGTTACAGTTAGTGTAACCGCAGACGCAGATAATCCGTTGGCTTCGTTTACAGCACTAGTTAAAGAAAATGTTGAAGATCCAGGCTCAGCAGTTAACGCTACAAATGTTATTGAAGATTTCAGTACAGTTGTTTTCAATGCGTCCGAGTCAAGCGATGTAACCTCCTCAGTTTCCTCGTATTCATGGGACTTTGGAGATGGTAATACAGATACCGGTAAAGTAGTAAGTCACTCATTCGAAACACCAGGTGAATTTAATGTTGTTTTAACAGTGGCAGACGGTGCAGGAAATACTGCGTCTACTTCATCATCAGTGAAAGTTCATGATATTACTCCACCAAGTGTAAATTTCAATTGGTCATATGTCAACAGTGATGGAGAGACAGTCAACTTTGCAGCAATTGAAGGTGTACCTATAAACTTCAACGCAGGATTGTCAGGAGATAATTCAGGAGCTTCTTTGAGCTATGAATGGGGTTTTTCAGATGGTACTAACATGCAAGGAAAAGAAGTCACTCACACCTTTGAGAACGTTTCATCAGCAGGTTATGAAGTAATTTTAGTAGTAACAGATTCGTCAAATAATACTAATCAGAAAATGCTTGTAGTAGCAGTCGAAGAAATGGACAGACCTGATCTTTACATTTCACAATTATCTTTCAGTGATGATACTCCTGACGAAGGAGATACAATTGAATTAAATGCAGTTCTAAAATTAGCTAAGATGAATGTAACTGGAGATATTCAAGTCGGTTTCTTCCTTGATGATTTAGAAACTCAAATTGGTTCAGTAATGGTTGATGGTTCTAATTTAACAAAAGGAATTGAAGGCGGAATGAATGTTTCTGTATCTTGGAAAGCTATTGCAGGAACTCATACAATATTTGTAGTTGCAGATTCAACCAATATGGTGAATGAAGGTAGCGACGATGGTGAGAAAAACCAATTAGCTAAAGACATTTCAGTTACATCTAAAGAGACTTCAAATGATACTTCGATTATCTTATTGATACTAGTAGTAGTAATTTCAATCGGTGCAGTCGGATATATCTACAAAGATTCCTTATTCGGGAACTAAGATAGCTAGGTAGCCATGGAGGCTGACTTAGTCATTGGGCTAGCCTTAGCTGGTATTACTTTAGGAATTGTAGAAGGAGTCAAACCAGGCCCACTGCTGACAACTGTAATCAAAGAAACTTTAACGAATGGTTTTAAGGGCGGATTTAGAGCTGCTTCAGCTCCATTTTTTACAGATGGCCCCCTAATCCTGTTCAGTATTTTCATGGCAGGTTACATAGCAGATCAACCACTGCTATTCTGCGGAATTGCAGTTCTTGGTGCTATTTTTCTAACTAGAATGGGAATGGAATGTTTTAATCCTGAAATTCCAGATATTGATGCAACGGATGTAGATTTAACTCAATCACTGAAGAAGGGAATTCTGACAAATTTATTGAACCCAAATGCATACATTTTTTGGTTACTAATTGGTGGTCCTCTGATGGCTACGGCTGCAGATTCTGAGCCCATAGCACCTTTTGCGTATGCAATTTCTTTCTTGGTTAGTATTGTGTTAGTAAAAATTACAATAGCCTATTTTTTTAGCAAAGCGCAAGTCAATCTGTCATCAGATAGGTATTTGTTAACACTAAAAATTTGTGGGTTTGCAATGTTTATTTTTGCAGGAAGTTTTCTTTTCAAAGCTTATGATTTATGGCAAAACGGCCTCTAAATAATAAATATAACAACCTATAACCTAATAATGAAATTTTTAGGCTCGTTGTTTCTTGGATTGTGTTTTCTGATTTACGCTTTGTATTGCTATCAGAATGGAGGATCTCATCACAAAGGAAGGGGATGGGTAACTAAGGAAGAAGCTCCTAAAACTCACACCTTTAATATGATTTTGATTATTGTAATTGGGCTAAGTCAAATAATCTTTTTTGCTTATGCTAATCTAAAGGATGTCTAATGTCCGCGTTTTGCCATCTTAGTTTCTAAACTAGATTCTTCAAGGCCAGGCATTGATTCTCCAACATTTCTAGAGACATCTCCAACTAGTTTAGCATCGTTGAAATGAGCCGTAGCTTCTACAACAGCTTTGGCCATTGTAATTGGATCTTCAGATTTGAAAATTCCTGAGCCAACGAATACACCATCCATTCCAAACTGCATCATCAACGCAGCATCAGCAGGAGTAGCGATTCCACCAGCTGTAAAAGTAACAACTGGCAATCTTCCTAATCTCTTAATATCTTCTAAGATTTCAACTATTTCAGATTCAATTGTAGCTTTATCTTTTCCAAATGGGTTAAAGTCTGTTGATTCTCCCAAATTTCCTTCAGCTTCGTTATCTAATACAAAGAATTTTTCGGCTATTTTAGCAGCTATGACTCCAAGATTTTCAGATTTCTTTACAACTTCAATTTCAGCTTGCAAAAGTCTTGCATGCCTCATTGCAGCAACTACGTTTCCAGTCCCAGCTTCTCCTTTGGTTCTTATCATAGCAGCACCTTCCCAAATTCTTCTGACAGCTTCGCCTAGAGAAGTAGCGCCACATACGAATGGTACAGTGAAATCGTCTTTTACAACATGATAGTACGGATCTGCAGGAGTCAAAACTTCGGATTCATCTATCATATCTACACCCAAAGCTTCCAAAACTCGAGCTTCAGCAGTATGTCCAATTCTGCATTTTGCCATGACAGGAATACTAGTGCAGTCAACAATCTCTGTAATCATAGTGGGATTTGACATTCTGGCTACTCCACCATCTGCCCTAATATCGGAAGGTACTCTTTCAAGGGCCATTACTGCAACAGCTCCTGCTTTTTCAGCAATATCAGCTTGTTCTGCATCAACGACATCCATGATTACGCCGCCTTTTTGCATTCTAGCAAAGCCTCTCTTTACAAGCTCTTTACCGTGTTTTAGCGATTCTATATCAAGTTCCATAGACATTTTTCTTTCCTTCCCTGATTATTTGGATAGTAACCCAACTTATCGGAGCTTCATCCAACAGCGTGGCAAATATAAGATTGGTTGTAGTGACTAAGTTAAAATCTATTAATTTAAAAAATAAATTTGGTTTCTAAGTGTTCTGTTGCGGCTTCACTTAAATCGTTATAAAGCTCTTCATCTTCAACACCTGAATATGTAACATTTCCCTTTTTGTCCCTATTAATCTTCATAATTTCATATTCAGTTGTAATTACATCGTCGGCATATGACATAATTGCATATTCATCACCTTCAACTTCAAGCGCTCCGTGAATTACCATTTTAACATCATTTCCTTCTGCGTCTTCAAATATTTCGAACTCCTCTTCTTTTTTACCGTCTTTATCTTTAGAGCCGAATAATGATGCACCCCAGCCTTTTGCTACAGTTTCTTCTTCAGTTATCTCTCTACCCATTCCTTTAGACCATTCAGAGATAATTTCTTCTTTACTGAATCCACATTTTGCTTCAGCCTTTTTCCAGTTGTTCATAATCCATGGAGGAGTTTCGAATTTTTCTACGAATGCTTGCAAGAATACGCGGAGATCATTTGGATTTTGAGTTCCAATCTTTAATTCCATGTAAGAATTTCCAGGTTTTCCAAAGAATCCTTTGTATTTCACAGATGTAATTCTTGCTTTAAATCCGGCAAAACGGAATGAAACACTCCAATCCATTTCGTCGAAACCACTTTCTCTTAATCGTAATTTAGGAGTATCGTCAACTCCTCTGCATGCTTCCCAGAATTTATCTCCGAAATCTGTAAACCACATCACTCCAAATGTTCCACTATTCTTTGGTTCATATTTACCCGATTTCATTGCACCGACTTTAGCGAAAGGTGTTTTGCTTCTAGGCTGAGCAATAAGAGTTACTGAATGCACTGATTGACAGTAATAGGCGTGCATAAAATATCACCGCTAGCTATTAATACGGCGTTACCGGCGTGAAAATAGGCCTCTTGGCCATTGACAGTACTCAATTCACGCACATGACCTTTCAACTCCCTTTGGAGATTTAAGAGATATAGAACTTTGTCTGCCCTTGGTTAGGAGCAAAAAAAGAGATGATTAACAATGAATATTGATCCAACAAGTAGTAAGTATGTTATCCGAGCTTCAATAAGAGCAAACGGAGTAGTAAACAAGTCAGATGTCGTAGGCGCAGTCTTCGGTCAAACAGAAGGATTATTAGGGGATGAACTAGACCTCAGAGACCTTCAAAAGAGTGGAAGAATGGGTCGTGTTGAAGTCGACATCAAGAGCGATAAAGGTAAATCCAAAGGTGAAATAGAAATTTCATCAAGTATGGACCAAGTAGAAACTTCGGTTTTTGCTGCAGCTTTAGAAACTGTAGAGAGAGTAGGTCCTTGTAAGGCAACTGTAAAAGTTACTGCCTTAGAAGATAGCAGAACCTCAAAACGTGAAATTATCATTGAGCGTGCTAGAGCATTATTGATTGATTTACTTCAAGATTCAAGGAGCGCAGGTTCAACAATTACAGATACTGTAAGACAAGCACTTCAAACAGAAGAAGTAGTTAGATTCAAAGGTAAACTACCAGCAGGACCTAACGTAGAGACAAGTGATGCAATCATCATTGTAGAAGGTAGAGGTGATGTTTTGAATTTATTAAAGCATGGAATCAAGAATGCAGTTGCGGTTGAAGGAACAAATATTCCTAAGGAAGTTATTGAATTGACTAAAGAAAAAACAGTTACTGCCTTCGTAGATGGAGACCGTGGCGGAGAAATGATTATTCAAGAATTACTGCAAGTAGCAGAGGTTGATTTCATAGCAAGAGCACCTAGCAATACAGAGGTAGAGCACATTACTCACAAGCAAATAATGAAGTGTTTGAGAGATAAAACCTCAGCAGAGTTGTTCATGGAACAAAACAAATGGGCACGCCCAGGAAGCGGTGGTTCTGGTAAGAAAACACGTCGTTCAGGTTCAAAAAAAGGAAAATCTAATGACAGACCTAAGAAAGAAGCTGAGCCTGTAGAAGCAGCAGAATCTGTGGAAGCAAGTCCAATTTTCTTAGAACAGTTAGATGCTCTTCAAGGTTCAAAAAATGCACGTTTTCTAGCTTCAGAAGAGCTAGCAGATGAAGTTTCCATAAGTGGTCTTCAAGATCAATTGGAAAGTTCTGGTGGTACTTACAAGAAAAACGGAGTTAACACTTTAGTTATGGACGGTATTATAACTCAGAGGTTAATCGAATTAGTTCCTAAAGCAGGAATTAAGGTAATAGTAGCCGAAAAGAAAGGACCTCTTCCAAGAGATCCAGTAGGCATCACTATGTTTACCAGAGAAGATTTGGCA
Organism: uncultured Thermoplasmata archaeon; assembly: GCA_964015055.1. Classification (GTDB taxonomy): domain Archaea; phylum Thermoplasmatota; class Poseidoniia; order MGIII; family CG-Epi1; genus CG-Epi1. The sequence goes on along the minus strand of CAXHBG010000022.1, from coordinate 3,432 downwards.
TAATCAGGCAACTCAAGCCAAATGGTTATATCCCACTACATTAGTGGACAATAGCATGGCAGATGAAATGATAGACGAAGAAGGTTTACGACGCTCCGCAAGAAGCCAAATCATTGTAGACACTATTGAACGCAGTTTAGAAAAAATGATGTTCGTAGAATCTAATCTTGGTAAAGAGATGGAACCTCAGGATCTTTTTCAAGTAAAAAGGGAAGCTGTGGCATCCGTTGCTGAATTAAAATACGCAATTTCAATCTTAACTGGGAAATTAGAGATTTAATGGCATCACGGCTCGTGCTCGCCCTGGACGAAACGAATCCAGCTCGAGCTCTAGATGTTGCAAAAGAAGTATCTCCTTTTGTATCAAAAATAAAGATAAATTATCCACTTGTATTATCTGCGGGCCTAGATATTGTAACTGAAATCTCCAAATTTAGTAAAGTTATTTGCGATTTCAAAGTAGCGGATATTCCTAATACAAATCGTTTGATTACGGAAGCCGTATTTTCAGCAGGTGCAACTGGGATTATTGCTCACGCTTTTCCAGGGCCTGAGTCATTGAAAGCAATTAGATCTGTAGATCCAAGTAAGGAAATGTATGTTGTAATTACAATGTCACACCCTAAGGGTGGAGACTTTTTCAATATTGAAGAATTTTGTTCTTTGGCATTAGAAGTTGGAGCAACCGGCGTTGTGGCTCCTGCAACTAGGCCAGAAGATGTTGCTAAAGTTAAGAATTTGATTGGAGATTTAGAAATTATATCTCCTGGGGTAGGTGCTCAAGGTGGAGATCCTAAAGAAACAATAAAGGCTGGAGCTGATTTTATTATTGTTGGAAGGGGAATTTATCAGGCAGATAATCCTGGATTAGCAGCAGAAAAATATATGTCTGTCATGAACATAGATGATTAAGTTACGAAATTTTTTCAAATCATTTGGCCCTAAGAATGTTCTTAGAAGTTTAGATTTAGATATTGATTCTAGTGAAATTGTTGTAATTAAAGGAAAAAATGGTAGTGGTAAAACTACATTGCTGAAAGCATTATCTACTTTAGAAAAACCTGACGATTACGACGTTGCAGAGATAGATGAGTTTGATATAGTTTCAGATTCGGAAGAAATAAGGTCTAGAGTTGGTTTTCTATCACATAATCCTCCATTCTATCCAGAATTATCAGGCCTTGAAAATTTAGATTTTTGGCTTGATTTACATCCTACAGAATATGGTCTAGATTATGCTAGTGAAACGCTTGCCAAGGTAGGTCTCATTATGTTCAAAGACGATATGGCGGGCAATTACTCTAGAGGAATGATACAAAGGCTAGGTTTTGCGATTGCAATTGCTCATTCACCTACTACACTTTTACTTGATGAACCTTTCACTGGCTTAGACGATGAAGGTAGTGAGATTATCGAACAACATTTAATCCGATTGAAAGAGGACGGTTGCAGTATTTTGCTATCCTCACATGATGATATATCATTCGCAGATCGAACACTTGAGCTAGATCAAGGAGCGTTAAAATGAATCCAATTTTAGTCTTACTCAAAAAGGAACTGAAGGTCGAATTTCGGACTTTACAAGGAATTGTTCCAGCAGCGCTGATGTCGTTTATGATTCTAATGTCTCTAAAATTTTCCATTACGGATTCAGTAGTAATTGAGAAATCAGGAATTTTATGGGTCTCAGTTCTTTTGACTGGTTTGGGACTAATTACTCATACTGCTACTAGGGAAATTGAAAGAAGGACCATTGAAACATTAAAATTAGCTCCAATAACGAGATATCAGTTATTCCTAGGAAGGACATTTGGTTCTATGATTTTGCTCTGGATTCTGAGTACGATTATCTTCATTCTTTTCTTGGTTCTATTTGAAAATGTTTTTGGGGATGAATGGATGTTAGCCTACGTAGTCGCCCTAGTGGGCTGTATAGGAATTTCAGCAGTTGGTAATCTTGCAGCAAGTTCTATGACTCCCATGTACGGGGGATGGATGCTGACTTCCCTATTTGCAATACCAATTTTACTTTTTACAGTAATTGAAGCAGGAATTAAATGCACAGACTCACTCATTACAGACTCATCAGATTTTCAAATAGCTTTGACTTTACTTCTCCTATACAATATGGTTTTTGTGACTGGTGGAGCTTGGCTGAGCGAGATTTCCCAATAATACTGTGTTGTCTACACTTTCTTTTGCAATATTTCTATTCTTCACTTAATTCGCCTGTTGTTCGGTTATTTTTTCGAGTTGTCTACAGTAGGGAATATATCTATGGAGAATGTTTTGTCGTCGATGTCTATAGTTTATTTTAACTTTAAAGATGCAGAGTTGATACAATATCTCAATCCAGTCGGATCGGGCCCATCATCGAATAAATGTCCGAGGTGAGAGTCACATTTTGAGCATACAACCTCGATTCTTTTCATTCCAAACGAAACATCTTCCTTTTCACCAATTATTGTGTCATTTGCAGGTTTGTAAAAGCTAGGCCATCCAGTTCCAGAGTCAAATTTGTGTTCAGATTCAAATAATACTTCATCGCAACAGACACAATGGTATTTCCCGCTATCTTTACAATCCCAATATTCGTTATCGAACGGAGGCTCGGTAGCACTACATCTACAAACTTGGTATTGTTCTGGTGTTAACTTATCCTTCCATTCATCTTCGCTCATCATTTAACACCTTTAATCACAGTAAAATAGTTTATTCTACTTTCTAATCAAGAATTATGTTTGAAATTAATGGAATTGTGGAAGCATCTTGTGGTCAATGTCTATTCGATATGAAAGAGAAGGAAGGTTGTGATCTAGCCATTCGAATTGATGGTAAATCTTACTTTGTAGATGGTGCACACATAGACGATTTTGGTGATGCTCACGCAGAAGATGGTTTTTGTTCAGCAATTCGTAAGGCTGAAGTGGAAGGTAAGTTGAAAAACTCTACATTTTACGCAAAATCATTCAAGATAATATAAAGTTAAAGAATTATTTTCCTAATATTTCCTTCTTCATCTGCTTAAACTCCTCGTCGTCAATAGCGCCCTTCTCCCTCATATTATTCAGTTTCTCTAGTTTTTGCATCTTGGAAGAACCAATGCCTATGTTTGATCTGTTGACCACACTGTCATTAACGATGGTGTCACGGTCATCGACGTAATCTCCATGAATGACTGTTTTAGGAGCTGCCAAATCGGCTTTTAATTTTCGAACTCTGGCAGCCTGATCAATTTGACCTAATTCTTCCCAAATATCAATTGCTGAATCATAGTCAAGTGCTCTTTCTCTCTCATTCGCTTTGTGCCTCATGGCTATACGCTTTTGTTCACGTTCATTCCTTAATCGTTTTTCTTCTTCTTCAGCTTTTCTTTGAGCCTCTCTAAACTCAATCTGAGGTTCCATGTCTTTTCTTTGAGTATAATCCTCG
>CAXHBG010000021.1:0-15863 GCA_964015055.1 uncultured Thermoplasmata archaeon | reverse complement strand
ATAAACTACATTTGAAACATCCCAATTTGATAAATCTTGGTTAAAACTCTCAGCCTCGGAAAACATATAACTCATATCTGTTACATTTGAAACATCCCAACCTGAAATATCCTGATTGAAACTATAAGCGCCCCAGAACATATAACCCATATTATTTACATTTGAAAGATTCCAACCTGAAATATCTCCATTAAAACTCACAGCCGCGGAAAACATATATTCCATCTTAGTTGCGTTTGAAACATCCCAACCTGAAATATCTCCATTGAAGCTCTCAGCATTCTGAAACATCCCACTCATATCATTTACATTCGAGACGTCCCAGTCTGAGATGTCTTGGTTAAATGCAAAAGCATACCGAAACATGTATCCCATATCATTTACATTTGAAACATCCCAACCTGAAATATCTCCAATGAAATTCTGAGCGCCCCCGAACATACGATGCATATTAGTTACGGTTGAAACATTCCAACTACCTATTTCTTGATTAAAACTTGCGGCACCTTGAAACATCCAACTCATATCTGTTACATTTGAAACATCCCAGCTACTAATATCCTGATTGAAACTATAAGCATTATCAAACATGCGATGCATGTCTGTTACACTTGATACATTCCAACTTGAAATATCTCCATCAAATTCACTAGATTCGTGAAACATCCAACTCATATCTGTTACACTTGAAACATCCCAATTCGAAATATCTCCATTGAAATTATCACTATTAGCAAACATATAATTCATATCGTTTACATTTGAAACATCCCAGCCTGAAAGATCCTGATTGAAATAATCTGTCCAATAAAACATCCAACTCATATCTGTTACACTTGAAACATCCCAATTAGTAATATCTTGATTGAAATCCCAAGAGCTGTGAAACATACCACTCATGTTATTTACATTTGAAACATCCCAACCCGAAATATCTTGATTGAAACTAGTAGCTCCCATAAACATAGCTCCCATATCAGTTACACTTGAAACATCCCAAGCGGAAATACCATCGTTAAATGTCCATCGATCGTAAAATAATTCAGACATATCTGTAATCAATGATGTATCCCAAGTGCTGATATGTCCATAAGTTGAATTTGCATCATCTGGATCTACAATCCATTCATCCACTGCAGTCTTGAGTTCATCTCTGGTTCCAGGTTGGAAACGGATTGGATCATTATCACCAGTATTGTTTGTATCATCGACAGTATTATTGGTTTCATCTACAGTATTATTGGTTTCATCAACAGTATTATTGGTTTCATCTACGGCATTATTGGTTTCATCAACAGTATTGTTGGTTTCATCTACGGCATTATTGGTTTCATCTATAACTTCTTCAACATTATCAACAGTTTCCGAATCAGAATCTTCTGTTTCTATACATCCCGTAAATGAGGTCAAAAGCAAGCAAATTATCAACAAGTATGCCTTGTTCATAAGCTTAGATTAAATGTAAGTATAAGAAATGAATAGATTATTCAGGTTTTACCATCAAATATCTGTTATAATGTAAATTTCCAGCTTTAAACGCCTCATAAACAGGAGTTCCCTGGACTCCAGCAAAAGTTTCAAAGCTTTTTTTCATTCCCATTGGAACACTTTCATTAATTCCTTTGACTTTAGTGTCATTAATATCATCTAAAGCATCTAAAACTTCTTTGGTAATTTCCTTTTTTGATACAATCTCAAACCCAGCTTTCAAAAATATTTTATGTAGTTTTTCCATACTCTCTTTATCCCTAAAGTCAGTCCAACAGAAATTTCCACCGGTCTTAAGAGAACGATAAACCTCTTTCACGAACGCTTCCACATTTCCATAACAATGAGATGATTCTACATTGTAAATTATATCTTTAGAATTGTCTTTGAGTGGAAGATCTTCGGCATTACCAACTTTGAAAGAAAGATTCTTTTGTGAAGAATACCAATTACTTGCTAATTCAATAGCGTCTTTGGAAAAATCAAATGCAGTTAATCTTTTTGGATTATATGTTTTAGCTATCCAAGAAGCTCCACCGCCTCTTCCACAACCAACTTCTACAACCTTTTTTCCCTTCAGATCTACGTCACGAATGTTCATATTGTATAATTGGATGAAAAGACGATTTGGTTCATCTTCTTTTAATAATTTTAATTCTTTACCATCTTTGTAACCATAATTCATGAAGCGGAAATCAGCCCTTCCATGTGCTTTTGCTAATCTTTGATACCACCATTTCCACATCCAGTTTCTAGTTCTACCTGGCGCAATTCTCAGTAGAGTTGCAAAAATGCGGGCAGGGATTCCCATTGCCATCTATAGGAAGCTGGATAATTTTTCTTTTAGACCATCAATTCCAAGGCCTTGGTGTAGTATTTGCTCTTCTTGCCCACAATTGCCAGGCCTAGTAGTTCCCATGTAATCGTAATTTGGAGCGAATCCACGTTCCAATAACCACGTTCCAAAGCGAACTCCGAGCCCAGTCCTTGAGTTCAAACTTTCAACGACTAAAACAAAAGGAGATTTCCCTATTTTTTCCATTGTATCTTCATCCACTGAACTTAAGCTTGGTTTGTTTATCAATCCAACATTTATTCCATTTTCACGATATTCTTCTACTACGTGCAAACATCTGTGTAGCATATCACCGTAAGATACAATCCAACCTGCATCTCCATCTCGTATGATTTCATCAGCTCCAGGAGTAAATTCATACCCTTCACCGTAGAAAGAGTTTCCATCGGAATTCAAAATCAATGGAGTCTTAGATCTATTTGAAAATACAAATCTTAATCCATGATCGTTGAATATTCGCTTAATAATCGCATCCATTTGGTTTACATCTGCAGGGAAGTATAATCCAGTAGAACTTCCTTCTTCTACATAGTTATCAGCAAAGAAATTGTTTAGGCCAAAATGGCAAGTATTGTCAGACATATTATCCACACCGGCGTGTGAAAAATGAGCTAAAACATTGGCTTCGTTGAGTCTAGACATTGTTATTTCCGAAATTACCATTTCCATAAATGCTGAAAATGTAGCAAAAATTCCCTGATGTCCTTCTTGAGATCCAAAACCAGCAGCAGCAAGATAATTCCCTCTTTCGTGTATTCCAGCCCTTGTGAAACATTCAGGGTAATTTTCTCTTACGGCAGTCAAACCTACAGAACCTTCTAAATCGGAATCAAAGGCATGAACTTTCTTTCTTTCAGAATCGCTCATTTCTTTTAGCATACTAACGACAGAAGTTCCAAACTGTTTTCTGCAAGCGCCCATTTCTCCGGACCCTTTGAAGGTTTGATTAACTTTTGAATTGTATTCTTCAGCGGTATCTTTTAGTTGTTTAACTGCCTCGTGATGCCCCTTGTTTTCTAAGTAAGTTATTCCAACATCTAATGGGATTACATCATGTAATTGACATTCACCTTCCAATTCAGGTATTCCAGGCCCCATCTTTCTCTTACATATTACAGCCGCAGGCCCTTTAGTTTGCATAGATTTTGAAATTGCATCGAATAATTCAGAAAAGTTTTCTCCGTCGCATGTAATCACTTCAAAGCCTTGACCTTTCAATGTTTTAGATACGCTATATCCTTTCATGTACTTTTCAGGATTTCCTGCAATCGTCACATTATTATCATCAATAATCCATTTAACATTCAAATTATTAGCTACAGCTAATCGGGCAGCTTCGGCATTGTTTCCCTCCATCTGAGCACCATCAGAACCATACATTACAACACAGCTATCTGGATTTGCAATTGCAACTCCATTAACATGTCCTGCAGCATGTCCTAATCTTCCTGTAGAGAAATCAATACAATCTAACAATTCGGGTTCTGGATGGCCAGCTAAACCAGAGCCATATTCTCTGTAATGCATTAATTTTTCAATCGGCATTTTGCCTCTAATTGCCCCTCGAACATATTGTACGGCAGAGCGATGCCCAGCTTCATCAAAGAATTCATCATGTATTGCTTCTCCGCCATCTCGAAGTGCATCAACAATTAGTACTTCAGGAACAATGTCATACGGACCGCCAGTGTGTCCACCAATCCCTTTAGCTCTAGCAAAAGCAGTAGTTGCTATTACAGCATCACGTACTAATTCAATGTTATTTTCAAGAGATTTCAACTCAGAACTGGTTAACTCACGTTTGGCACTTAATTCTAAATTTACAAAACTATCAAAGCTTAATGGAAAAACCATAAAGCTCCATTTAGAAAGAGTCCTTAAACGTTCCGTATTAATTTGCTTTCAGATTTAGAATATCAGATTTTCCGCCGTCTAAAATGGCTATGATAGAAACTGGGAAAGGCTTTCCACAAGCTGCACCCAAAACAGAGTTATTTCCGTTGAATGAATAAACCGGGGTTTCACCATCTTTAGCCTTAGCTACAGTTTCATCAGGGCAGTTTGACGATAAAATCACCAATTTTGCTGAACCTGAAGTTATTGCTTTAGTTGACTCATTTGCCCCTACAGACACTTTTCCAGTATCTATTGCAAGTCTAAGAGATTTGTTTAGATCCATCTATTTCTTTCCTCCTTTTTTAGATTTAGGTTTGTAAATTGCACTTACAGCACCAGTTCCAAGATGAACTGGTTGTCCTACAATTATGTTTTCAGCAACACCAGTTAGAACATCAGATTCTCCACTTAAACCAGCTTGAAGAAGGTGAGTAGAGGTAATTTCGAAAGCAGCTCTGGCCAATACTGAAACCTTAGCACCTGAAATTCCATGTCTACCTATAGCTTGGATGGCTCCTGTATTAGTCATAACATCTGAGACCAGCATATTATGTCTAGGATCTACGGCCAAACCTTGCTCTGATAGCGTTTTGTGTAATTCATTAGCTATTGCGATTCTTGCAGCTTCAATTCCCAGAACTTCAGCTACTTCGTGTATTGAATTAGTATTAGTTCTAGTAGGATCAACTCCATCTACTTCTAGAATAGATTTCAAATCAGATCCTTCTGTAAATATTACAAATTCGTCGCCTTCTTTTCTAACAATTGCACGTTGAATATTTCCAATTCCATCAACCATCAAGTGGCTTACTTTATCTTCGAGAAGGTATAATTTTTTGAAAGAAACATTATCTTCTTCTAAAATAATAGTTCCTTTTTCAATAGTCATTTTAGACTTTAGACGTCCTTTCTTCTTAATTCTAGCAGCTAATTCTTCAATAGGCAACCCACGAGTCTTTAATATCTTCATATCAGGTTCAATCAAAACTCTAAGGTTAGTAATATCCGTACTTATTTTTGCTAATTGAGAAACAGATTGAGCTTCAATCAGGTTTGCGATTTCAAGAGCTTTTTTCTGTGATGCGGAAACTTTAGGCTCTAAGAAAACCTCCATAATTGGAGTTTTAGGTATTCTCCTTGCATCAACAATCTCAATAAGTCTTGGAAGTCCCAGTGTGACGTTCATTTCAGCAACACCGGCGTAGTGGAAAGTACGCATTGTCATCTGCGTTCCAGGCTCTCCAATAGATTGAGCAGCAATTACGCCTACAGCTTCAGTTGCATCTACCTTGTTCTGAATATATTGCTCAATACCGCCATCGATTACAGTTTCTATTTGTTTAGATTTTAATTTATGCTCTATGCTTTTTTCAGCAATTTCCCTGACAACACCTTGAGGTAACACGCCTTCTTTTTTGGACAAAATACCTCTGATATTATCTTCCATATCATTTAGAGCAGTATATTTTTGGACTAATTTTTCAATGTCCTTAGTAGCTAGCTTGTTTGTTTCAGCCTCTAATGCTACTTCTTCAACGTATATTCCAGGTAAACTAGAAGTTAATTTGTTAGCAGCTTTACGGAATTTATTGATTTTTTTGACTGGTTTATCTTCCTTTTCAGCTTTCTTTTTCTTTTTTACAGTGGCTTTAGAAGTAACTGGCTCTTGAAGTTCAACTGCAGCAGCCTCAGCAGCAGCATCTCTAAATTTAGCTAATTTTGCGGCAGGAACTCCTGCAGCTCTAAGCTCATTATCAGTTGCTATAACAACTTGAGATGCTAAGAAAATACCATGCGTAAATAAGCTCAAGGAAACTTTTTGACTTAGTCCCATTTCTGTAAACAATTTTAAAGCAGTAATTCGTTCTTGTTCAAATCTTAACCTTTCTCTATCTAAATCTAGACTGTCTTCTACTTGGGTATAGTTTCTAGCAGATTTAACTTGAGTTCCATCCATTTTACGGAATTCTTCAAGGCGAATAGTCCTTGGCATTTCGATAAGCCTTTCAATTCTCAAGAATGTAACATAAGGTTCGCTTGTATGGGCTGAGAGCAATAGTTCTTTTTCCTCAGGAATATTAGGCCTGTCAAAGGAAACTACTTCAGTTATCACCGACTGATAGCAAATTCCTCTAGTTTTAAGATAAACATATCCGTGGAATGGATATCTAAATTGTTTAGAGTTAATTGGAAATGCAACACCCAAGAGCACTTGTCCTTTTCTTGAGATCTGCTTTAGCACACCATCAATAGTGTATCCTTCTGGCAATGACCAAATAACACCTAATTTCTTTTCGACTCTTCTGAGAGCTTGATCTGCAGAAATAGGTCCGTCTGAAATATCGCCTTCTTTCAAAGCCTTATCGACAATCTCATCTCTATCAATCGATCTAATTTTTGCAACATCAATTAATTGTAAAATTTCTTTGTAATAAAAGTCCTTTTCAAGTTCTTTTAATGAAACTTTCTTTAGGGTTCCCAATTGGTAACCCAATTCTACAGTTTTTTCAGCTAATTGTGTTGAAAGTCCTCTCTTTTCAAGAGCCCTAATAGTATCTAGTCTTGCCATTATTTACCTCCTTTAACATCTTCAATTAAGCTATCAACATCAATAGCTCTACCGAATTTACTTTTAGTAGGATCAACGGAATCTTCACCGTATTGGAATTGCACAACTGTATTAGCTGTATTTCTCACAGTGTAGTCATATTTCACTCTTAAATCTTCAAGAGCATTAACTAGACGTCTTTGCATGTATCCTGAACGTGATGTTCTAACAGCCGTATCCACAAGACCTTCTCTTCCTCCCATGGAGTGGAAGAAGTATTCGGTTGGAGATAATCCACTTTTGTAAGAAGATCTGACGAAACCTTTAGCGTCTGCACCCAGATCTCCCTTGTTAAAGTGAGATAAGGTTCGTTTTTCATATCCACGCGATATTCTTTCACCTCTTACAGCTTGTTGGCCAATAGATCCAGCCATCTGAGATAAATTCAACATACTACCTCGAGCTCCAGACCGGGCCATAATAACAGCAAAGTTATCCATACCTAAATGCCATCCTGCAATTTCACCAGATTTATCTCTGACTCGACCTAACACACCCATGATTTCAACCTCTAAAGTTTCTTCAACACTTCGGCCAGGCCTTGGCTTGAATTTACCTTTGTTATATGCATTTACTAGCTTATCAACCTCCTTAACTGCAGCAATTTGAGCGTCAGTAATTTGGTCTAAAGCATCTTGAGGCACATCAGCGTCATCTATTCCAGTAGTACATCCAGTTTCCATTAAAGCTCCAACAGCTAAACGTGTTACTTTATCGATAAAGTCTCTAGCGGCGTTGGCCCCTTGTAATCTTGATATTTCTTCTAAAATTTGCCCCTTGAAAGCAGAAATAGAGTTACCATCTACAGGTCCGCTGATCATGTTTCCATTTACAATTTCAACAACCATATCTAGTTCTTTATTTTCTTCAGGAGTTCTGTCTGCGAAATAAACAGAAGCATTGTATTTTAGATTCATATCGTCAGGCAATAGTACAGAGAAAATTTGTCTTCCAGACCATCTTGGACCGCCTTCGGCCTTAGGATATTCCGGTTTAGGCAAGTCCCCTTTGTAGCTAACTCGGGAAAGAATTCTTACAGTTTGGTCAACGTCGTAGCTTGCAGTTCCGTGAGTTAATAGGAACATTCCAGTAATGTGGTCGTGAATAGCTCCGATAACCGCACCTCCGAATCTTGGAGACCTGATGTGTTCTTGAACTCTCATTAGAATTCTTGCTTCGGCTCTTGCTTCTTCAGATTGAACCACATGCAAATTCATCTCATCACCGTCGAAATCTGCATTGTATGGAGGGCATACACACAAGTTTATCCTGAAAGTTTTACCTTTCATAATTCTTACTTCATGAGCCATCATAGACATACGGTGTAAACTTGGCTGTCTGTTGAATAATACGATATCGCCATCCATCAGATGCCTTTCAACGATAAACCCAGGTTCTAGACGATCGTGGTTGAATTCCCAGTTTTCTTCAGTCAACTTCACTCTTCTACCATCTGGCCTAATCATGTAGTTGATACCTGGAATATATTTTTCCGGATCAGTAGGAACAAAATTTTCTTTAATCAAATCTCTCATAAATGAAAGATTATGAATGTTGATTCTAACAGGAACAGTTAACTCTCTAGCAGCTAGTTCAGGCACTCCAACTTGATTAATACTCAAGTAAGGATCTGGCGTGATTACAGTACGGGCTGAGAAGTTAACACGCTTTCCAGAAAGGTTTGAACGGAATCGCCCTTCCTTACCCTTTAATCTTTGAACGATAGTTTTTAGCGGCCTTCCAGAACGGTGTCTTGCTGTAGGAATTCCTGCAGTTTGGTTATCGAAATAAGTAGTAATATGATACTGGAGTAATTCCCATAAATCTTCCACGATTAACTGAGGTGCTCCTGCATCACGGTTTTCTCTTAAGCGTTGATTAATTCTTAAGACATCCACCAATTTGTGTGTTAAATCATCTTCAGAACGCTCTCCAGATTCTAGAGTAATTGAAGGCCTCATTGGAACTGGAGGAACTGAAAGAACAGTCAATACCATGTATTCAGGTCTTGTGATTTCAGGATTGAATCCCAAACATAGTAAATCGGAATTTGGTACTTTTTCAAGTCTAGATCTAACTTCTTTAGGAGTTAGCTTTCTTCCTTCTTCCCTGAATGTTGTTGGCTTATCTAAAGTAACTTTAACTTTTGGTTCTCCACAGTGAGGGCAACTTTTAGATTTTGTAGCTTCTCTAATAGCTCTTTTTGAAATTCCACCAATAGAAACAGTGGTTCCTGCATCAGAGTCCATAAGTGCTTTGATTTGTTTAGTGTAATGATCGATTCTGTCCTGAGTCAGCATTAATCTTCCAGAGCTTGGGTGTGTTGCATTCAATATATCCTTAATAGTTTTAGAGTATCCTGAGTGGATAACAGGCATAGCCAAATCGATATGACCGAAGTGACCAGGATCTTCATCCATTTTTCTTCCGCTTGTTTTACATCTTAATCCAGGCTCGATGACTCCCATGTGTAAATCCATTAATCCCATAGGGATTGGGAATCCATCGTCATCATAGGTGTCTGCAGTAATTACTTTAGTAGCAGATAATTTTCTAACTTCTTTAGGTCCCATTAGGGCAAAATCGATTTTACCGATTTTCTTTGGAATCATTTCCCTCATGATAAATCCTCCAATCTTAATCTAGCAACGATTCCAAGCGATTTCAATTCCTCTAGGAGTAATTTAAACGCATACGACATAGAAACTGGATAAATGGAAGTATTGTCTCCCATTGGGGAAGTTAGTACACCTCTTCTGTCTAAGTAACCAATGTGTCCTGATTGGCTGTCAACATACTGTACAGTTTTATCACTTTCATCGAGTAAACGATCTTTGATAACCATCGAAGCTCCGTGAGCAATTAAACAATCACGTTCCATTTCTCCGAACCTCAACCCTCCCATTCTTGCACGACCTTCAGTAGGCTGTCTTGTTAGTAGCTGAACTGGTCCTCTTGATCTAGCATGCATTTTACCGGAAACCATGTGGTGTAATTTTTGATAGTAGATAACTCCAACAAAAATTTCAGCATCTATGCGGCGACCTGTTTGACCATCGTACAATACTTCTCTTCCACTGTGTTTCAAGCCATATTGTGACAATGCATCTCTCAAATCATTTTCTTTTTCACCGGAGAATGCACTACCATCTACGGCACGGCCTTCCATACTGCCTACTTTACCGCCTATCATTTCAAGAACGTGAGCAACGGTCATACGCGATGGAATTGCGTGAGGATTAATGATCAAATCAGGAGTAATTCCGTCTTCGGTGAAAGGCATACCTTCAGGTGGAACCATGTGTCCAATAACCCCTTTCTGACCGTGTCTACTTGCAAATTTGTCTCCCATCTCAGGAACACGCTGGTCCCTTACTCTAATTCTTGCAATTCTGGAACCGTTTTCAGTTTCAGAAAGCATAACGGAGTCTACAGTACCTTTTTCACCATGTCTTACAGTTAGTGAAGATTCTCTAACTTTTTGAGGACTTAAGAAATCAGTAGGTTCAGCTAAGAATCTTGGAGGGCTAGTTTTACCAATCAAGACTTCCTTGCCTTTCAAATCAATCTCAGGATAAATGAGTCCGTCTTCTTCAAGATAAAAATAAGCTTCTTCAGAACGTGCACCGCGAACTTCAGGTCCTGGGATTACAAATCGATCTTCCTGTCCACCAGGATATCTTCTTTCCTCAGACATATAGGTTCTAACAAAAGTAGATCTTCCAGTTCCACGGTCTATTGAACCGCGGTTGAAAATCAAAGCATCTTCCATATTATATCCATGATAAGACATAACTGCAACAACTAAATTTTGTCCAGCAGGCCTTGCTCTTAGAGTGTTATATTTCATAGCTTCAGTTTGAAGCATAGGTCTTTGTGCGTAATGCAGTAAATGTCCTCTGGTATCGGGCCTTATTCTGTAATTGGCCTGACCCATACCTAAAGACTGTTTTGACATACCTGCGCCCATTGTACATCTTGGAGCAGAATTATGCTCAGGGAATGGAACATTGGACGTAGCAACTCCCAAAATAGTTAGTGGATCTACTTCCATGTGCGTGTAGGAATGCGTCTTCTTTTTCTCGGTCAAATAATCTGTATTTAATGCAATTAGACAATTTTCTTCCTCTTCAGCATCGATGTATTCAATGACTCCCTTGTCTATCAAGTCTTCCCAGACTAATTTACCGCTCTTTAAAGCTTCGATATCACTATCTTTAATGGCTAATTTATTTCCTCTTTTTATAATCATCAGAGGTCTTCTTATTCTACCAGGATCACTATTGATAATTACATCATTCAAAGAATCATCATATCTAATATTAACGACATTGCTAATCAGGCCCTGCCTCCTTCTTTGAATTATCTCTTTAACAAGATCGGTAGGTGCTTTGTGAGCTCCAATCAAATCTCCATTAAAGTAAACTTTACCCCAAGAAGGTTTTGCCTTATCTATGTCTTGAATATCCAAATTAGCAATGGAGTCCATTATGATTTGATTTGGGACATTCTCAGAAACATCAACCATTAATGCTAAATTTTTAACCAAACCACAGTTTTGCCCCTCAGGAGTTTCGTTAGGACATAACCTACCAAACTGAGTAGGATGCAAATCACGAGCTTCGAAGTGAGGCTGAGATCTAGTTAATGGAGAAATGACTCTTCGTAAATGTGACAAAGTAGACATGTTACATGTCCTATCCAATAATTGTGAAACACCTGCGCGTCCTCCGGTCCAGTTACCCGTCGCCATTGCGTGCATAATTTTGTTTGTTAAAACATCTCTTCTTACTGCATGGTGAACTCTGTTCTCCTTTCTTTTAGAGTACGAGCGTTCCATTTGGTATTTCATATCATTTAGTAGAGCTTGAAGTCCAGAACGGAATAATTCTTCCATTAAGTTTCCTGCTAATTTTAATCTTTTATTTGCATAGTGATCTTTATCATCAGGTTTTCGATCTCCCACGTGTAATTCTAGAACTTCTCTTGACATACGCCCAAGGAAAACAGCCTTTTTCATTCTAGAGTCTTCTGTAGTACTCAAGTGAGGTAGCAAGGTGTTATCCAAGATGTAGTTAATTCTCTTCTTTCTGTATTCTTTTGATTGCCCTGCAGCAAATCTTCTTTCTAAATATTCCAGTGCTTCTTGTGTAGTGTAAATTCCTTCTTCATTATGCACTTCTTCAATATTTGCTAAAATTAAATTTTGTAAATCTTTATTATCGGTAATTGCAGCCATTATGTCATCTGCAGATTCCATTCCAAGCGCCATTAGTAAAATTGCAAGGGGCACTTGTCCAGATGCAACAGGAATTGACACAGACAGAATACCATCTTTCTTCTTTTCGACAACAGTTAAAGCACGGAAACCTTCCCTTTGAGAGAAAACTTTTGCTAACTCAGTCTGCCTTTGGTATCTTTCCTCTTGCTCAACCATCACACGATTAGGTGCCAAATCTTCAAGGCATACAAGAACACGTTCGGTTCCATTTACAATAAAGTAACCACCAGGGTCCATAGGATCTTCAGATTTTGCCTTTAGCCCCTCACGATACTCAGCATCGCTAGAACCTTCTCCAGTCAAAAAGTTTCTGTGAAGATTACAAAGAATAGATTTTACCATAACTGGCATATTTCCTATTTCTTCCTCTACTTCTTCGATTTCTATTCCTTCTTCAACAATTGTAAAATTTAAGTAAATTGGAGCTGCGTAAGTCATATTTCTTAGACGTGCCATCATAGGAATGGAGTCAGTTTGAGAACCATTTGCCTCGTATACCATAGGCCTTCCGATTCTTATTTTCCCTAGATTAACTATTACATCTAAGTCACCTAATTCTAGGCGTATTGCTCCTCTTAGAGATTCATCAGCACCTACAGAAATATTGTCAACAACTCTCTGCATCCATGGCGCTTGGTTTTTGTCGTGGGGTAAGAAATCGTTGAAAGAGCCTAATTGGTGATTTACTAATGCAGCACTTGGTCCAGAAACACTGCGACTATCAAAGAAACCTTTGATTAATGCACGAGAATTCATTCTTCCACCACCAATCGGTATGCGAGGTTACTACCTGCACTTTCACTAAAACGATGAACTTCTACGACGTCGTTTGGTTTAGCCTCTTCATCTAATGCTTTCAAAGCAGGATCTTTCAAGAGTATTTTAGGCAATTGGTCTCTAGTAATGTTCAAAGGACTTAGCTTTCCTTCAATTTCAGATTCCTTAAGCAAAACGTGCTTCGGTACGAGCTTGTTTAACCACAGTATGTTGTCGTTCATTTTGGCATCCTTTTCCAAATCATTATGGCGGGCCTGAAGGGATTCGAACCCTTGGCCGTCCGGTTAAAAGCCGGACGCTCTACCTAGCTGAGCTACAGGCCCTACTGTTCGCTAACCGTTAGATTAATGATATTGGAGCTTGTGGCCAGACGAGTGGTTTATATAACATCTATTCTAAAATAGCTTATTTTTCTAGTTTAAACACGATTTTAGCATAAAATATTGCATTTAATAATGCTTTTATCGTATCTCAGACATTAAACTAAGGAAGTAGTATTTAAAAGAGGTGATTTCCAAAACAAGCAGTAATATTTATGTCAACCCCTCTTAACCACTCATGCCCAAAGTAGCCTTTTTGACAAGTGGTGGAATCGCACCCTGTCTCTCTGCATCAATAGGAGGACTAATTGAAAAATATAATGAGTTAGATCCTAACATTCAGATGGTGGGATATATGCACGGTTACAGGGGCCTTCTTCTCGGAAAATCAGTTATTTTTTCTAATGAAGTTAAAAAGAATTATCAAGTTTTGTATGGCTTTGGTGGGAGTCCAATTGGTAATAGTAGAGTCAAATTAACTAATGTTGAAGATTGTATAAAAAAAGGATTTGTTAAAGAAGGAGAAAATCCTCTAGATGTAGCTGCAAAACAATTGGAAAAAGATGAGATAGATATCTTGCATACAATTGGTGGAGATGACACAAACACAATGGCAGCAGCTTTGGCAAAGCATTTAGAAAATTCTGGTAAATCGCTAACAGTGGTGGGCCTTCCAAAGACTGTAGATAACGATGTTATTCCAGTCAAGCAAACATTAGGAGCATGGACAGCAGCCGAACAAGGTGCTAGATTTTTCCAAAATATTGTTAATGAAAATACTACAAGCCGTAGACAATTAATTATTCATGAAGTCATGGGAAGGCATTGTGGATGGCTAACCGCAGGAACTGCATTAGAATATAGGAAACTTTTAGACAAAAATGAGTATTTGCCAGAATTATTTGTCTCAAAAAAGAGGTGGGATGTACATGCAGTTTACATTCCAGAAAAAAATATTGATTTTAAATCAGAATCTGTAAGACTTCGCGAAATAATGGATGAAAATGATTGTGTTAACATATTTTTGAGTGAAGGTGCTGGTATGGATACGATTGTTAGAGAAATCGAATCAAGAGGAGAATCAGTACCAAGAGATGCTTTTGGACATGTAAGACTAGATGACATTAATCCTGGACAATGGTTTGCTAAACAATTTTCTGAAGCTTTAGATGCAGATAAAACATTGATTCAGAAGAGCGGTTATTTTGCAAGGTCAGCTAAACCAGGTTCAAGAGATTTAGAACTGATAAAAGAATCAGCATTTATGGCAGCTGAATTGGCAATTAATGGACAGAGCGGCTTAGTAGGGCTTGATGAAAATAATTCAGGAAATTTGGGTTTGATTGACTTACAATTGATAAAAGGTGGTAAAGAATTCGATACTTCACAGCCTTGGTTCGCAGAATTGCTAAAAGAGATTGGTCAAGAATAACCCCTAATTGTTTTATTGAGGCCGTTTTGCAAGGTTATGAATAAAGAAAGTTTAGCTAAAGTCGCAAGCAGTATTGTCGCTTCTAATAGAGGAATTTTGGCAGCCGACGAAAGCACCCCTACCATGGGAAAAAGATTAGCTTTAATTGATCAGGAAAATACTGAAGAAAACAGGAGAGATTTCCGTCAAGCCTTATTCGATACAGATGGAATCGAAGATTACATTTCCGGAGTTATATTATTTGAAGAAACACTTATGCAAAATGCAAAAGACGGAACTCGACTAACAAAAATTTTAGAATCTAAAGGCATCTATCCTGGAATTAAGGTTGACAAAGGAGCGCATCCCATGGATTCTTCACCATCGGAAAAACTTACAAAAGGTTTAGACGGCCTGTATGAAAGATGTTTAGAATACTACAAGGAGGGAGCACGTTTTGCTAAGTGGAGAGCAGTCATTACAATTGGAGACGGAATACCAACAGATGATTGCATTCAAGCAAATGCCTCGGCTTTAGCAAAATATGCAAAAGCCTGTCAAGATGCAGAACTAGTACCTATAGTTGAACCTGAGGTTTTAATGGATGGAGATCACACAATTGAGACGTGTTACAAAGTTTCTGAAAAGACATTGAAGACTGTTTTCAAAGAGCTAGAAAACGAAGGCGTTTATTTGCCAGGAATTTTATTGAAACCAAATATGGTAATATCAGGAAGTGAGTGTAAAGTTCAAGGAGATATGATGAAGGTTGCTGAAATGACAGTTAAGTGCCTCACAGAATCAGTACCTGCTGAAGTTCCAGGAATAGTATTCTTATCAGGTGGCCAATCTGAAGTTGAAGCTACAGAACACTTGAATGCGATGAACAAAATGGGAGATCATCCATGGGCTTTGAGTTTTTCATATGGTCGAGCATTACAGCAATCAGCATTGAAAACATGGAATGGCCAAAAGGAGAATCTTGAATCCACATATGCTGTATTTCATCACAGAGCTGAAATGAATTCCTTGGCTTGCAGTGGCGAATACAGTTCTTCACTAGAAATTTAATTAAATGAAGAAAATTACCCTAATTATAGTCACATTGTTCTTAATCACAAGTGTAAGTGGCGCATATGGGTATTTTTTCATTTATCAGTCAGATGATTCTGATGAGGTAGAAGTCCAACAAGAACAAGTTCAAGAAACAAATGAAACTGTAGAGG
>CAXHBG010000020.1:0-16117 GCA_964015055.1 uncultured Thermoplasmata archaeon | reverse complement strand
CTTCTGCCCATCGAGATGTTGAATCTGCCATCATAGCAACGTCATATCCCTGGTCTCGGTAATATTCTGCTAATGTAATTCCAGTGTAGACTGAAGCTTCACGTGCAGCTACAGGCATGTTTGAAGTATTGGCTATCAAAACGGTTCTATCCATCAGAGGACCTCCAGTTTTTGGATCTTTGAGATGCGGGAATTCGGTCAGAACCTCAGTCATCTCATTTCCTCTCTCTCCGCATCCTACGTAAACAACGATTTGAGCATCAGACCATTTCGCAAGAGTTTGCTGAGTAACGGTTTTGCCTGTTCCGAACCCTCCTGGAATTGCTGCTGTACCTCCCTTGGCTATTGGAAAAAGACCGTCAAGAGTTCTGGTTCCTGTGACTAAAGGTATATCTGGCCTAAACTTTTTGTTGTAAGGCCTAGGAACTCGGACGGGCCAAAGTTGCATTAGTTTCAACTCAGTACCGTCATCTAACTTACCGATAATATCATCCACAGTATAGGTACCTTTGTTTAATTCAGTTACTTTACCTGAGGAAAAAGGAGGGACTAATATCTTGTGAGAAATTGTCGGAGTTTCTTGAACGGTACCGATCATTTGACCGCCGTCAACCGAATCACCAATTTCAACTGTAGGAACAAACTCCCATTTCTTTGAATGGTCTAATCCTGGTGCGGTAACTCCCCTTTCAATGTAGTCTCCCATTTTCTCCTGCAATACAGGTAATGGCCTTTGGATACCATCATAGATCGATGTGAGAAGACCGGGACCTAACTCTACAGATAGGGGCTCTCCTGTATTTTCTACAGGTTCACCAGGTTTGACTCCAGACGTATCTTCATACACCTGAATTGTAACGTCATCATCTTCCAGACCAATGACCTCACCCATCAATTTTTCGTGGCCCACTAGTACCACGTCGTACATACGAGGTGAAACACCTCTGGCCGTTACAACCGGCCCTGACACTCTATATATTTCTCCTTTTATTTCCATAGGTCAACTCCTACAGCGGTTTTGATACGGTCTCTAAGACCTTGATCAACTTCAGAGCCGATTGCTATAACAGTCGGCTTTACGCTATTACTTAGTTTTTTTCTTAAGGAAGGTTCTAATTCCTTCCAATTTTTATCGTGTATAACAATTACACCAATTTCTTTATCTTCCAACGCAGATTTAACTGCTGAATCAACATTAGTTTCTTCGCTAATGTTAAAATATTTTTCAATGCCTACCAACCTGAAACCAATCGTAAACAAGTCATCTCCAACGACTGCCATCTCCATTAGATCACCACCAATTCTTCGAGGACTTTACTATCCAATCCTGCCTGCTTACCTCTGACAATAGCCCTTAGATTGTAAACTTCTCTTTCCTTCTTTAACAGGTAATCTAGAACGGGTAGAACCGATAAAGGGTATATGTATGAGAAGCGTTTTGTCTTTTTAGTAAGATATTTATCGAGACTCTTAACACATTTATTCAAATCTAATGTTTCATCGTTGAGAACTGATTCTAGTATTTCGTAAAACTTAGTACCCTCAATCGATAAGAGTATGTCGCTAACTGATTTTGTATTAGACAGGGTGTCTAAGTTAAGAGTTCCTCCATCTATGAACAGTTCTGAATGGCCACTTATTTGCCTATGCCGCATTCGAAGAACTGTTTTCAGATTAGCAATGTCGACTTTAAGCTGAACAAAATTTCGGTAAATTTCAACATCCTCGCCGCCGCTTGGTAAATTACTTACAAGCTTATCATAGTATAGTTTGTCGAGAGAATCTTCAAGTGGTTGTAAACTATCTGTGCTACGGGCTTCAAGAGCTACACTCAAAGCGGAATGGTAACTAGTTCCTTCAAGGGATTGAATCATATCTTCTATGCTTCTTGAATCAAAAAGACGGTAATACAATCTTTCATCATGAGAATTTAATGGGCAAACAAGCTTCTCAAGATCATCTTTGTTCATGCCTTGGTTAATGCCTCGAAGAATATTCTTCAAATTATCAACTCTGTATCTTTCAGCATAAACTTGCAATATTTCTTTAAGCTTACCTGTACTGAAGTTTAGAAAATCGCCTACATCTTTAGCTAAATTATCAACAAGCGCAACTTCAATTAGGTCTGCACCACTCAATTTTGAGCCATATCTATCAATCTCGGAACGATATTCCAAGTCCTGAATATATCGTGCAATTTCAGAATTACCTAAATTTAGAAGTTGCGAATATGACTCAGACGGTATCAACCTAGATCTACGTGATCGAGCCCGAGTAGCTACATAGGCATAGTTACTCATTCAGTAAACAAAACCTCACTTACCATTGATAAATTATTCTGCCAAGACGTATTTACCAATGTTTTGAATCGATAGTCGAGTCGATAGTCGCCGGCTTCGATTACAAAGCCAATATCGTCGATATTACCGCCTTTCTTCAGCTTTGAGATTTTCTTAAATGTGGATTCATCTTTCTTTCTAAAAAAGATTTTACCTTTCTTTGGTGCTTTGTCCAGAAGATTTGAATAAATTTTCTCAAGCTTTTTGGAGTCAATTTTTTGTAACTTATCCATAACTCTTTCTTTGGTAGCAGATAGTGTTTCTTTTTGCATTTCCAAAAGATTGCTCTTGACTTCTAATTCAGCTGCAGGTATTTCCTGCTGTCTGAGCTGTTCAATTCTTCTGTCAGTTTCAAGCTCAATCTTCGATTTTAAACTTTTAGATTCAGTAGTTGCATCCATCATTTTAGACTGGACGTTTTCTACAGTGGTTTTGCGAATGCTAGCAGCTTTCTCCTTGCCGGTCTCTTCGACCTGCTTGAGAATTTCCTCTAGACCCATCTATAGTACAAACAGAATTAAGACAGATACAACTAGACCGAAAATTACAATTGTTTCAGGGATAGCGACAAACACAAGCCCACTTGTAAAATTCTTATCATCTTCAGCTACTGCACCAATTGCTGCAGAACCGATGTTGCTTTGAGCAATTCCAGTACCGATTCCTGCTAATCCAACAGCTAGAGCTGCTCCGATTGCAATGTACATTTTGGCGTTAGCCTCAGCTGCTTTTTCTGTGTACTCGTTGTCTGGATGACTGTCAGCACTTACTACTGGCGTGGTCAGCAATATTGTAAACAATAGTGCTGCCATTACGTATAGGTTTTTCTTTCCGTTCATGGTGTTACCTCTTTTTCTTTTGTATACTTTCGTATGTAACCGAAAGGACTGTAAGCTGTGCCCCCACCTTGCACAAATTTAGTAAAGAATTCGACATATTGCAACCTAAGTGAATTAATTCCGGTGCCAACTATGCCCAAAGTAAAAACAAGTAAATGACCTATTAGAAGAATTGCAATTGCAAAAATGATATTGATCCCTTCGAGACCTATCATGTCAAATGCTATGTAATTTATTGTAAACGCTAAGCCGTAATCGCTCAAACCGATAGCCCCGATACGAGCGTAAGAAATAACATTTGAAAAAACTGAAGGGAATTCTACCAAACCTACTATGCCTTCACCAATTACGGCTAGCACCAACCCAATTAGTAGAATTATAACCCCAACTCCCATCATTGAGTCTGGAAGAAGACCTACTATGGATACAATTGCAAATAAACCTCCCCATAGTATCAACAAAAACGACAATTTCGCATATATTGCATGTTTTAAATCGTGGTGTTTCATCTCGTTGATAAATCCAAGAATAAATGCCAAACTAATATGAATTACGCCCACAATTATTGATAAGAGAAGCATAAACTGTGCACCGTGTGGTGTGAATTTGTGAATTGGAAGATACCATGCATCACTATGGTCGCCACTGTAATCACCTTCATGAACAATCTCAATCAACGGCACATTAAAACTGGGACCGTAATGCTCAGCGAATAGGAAGGAATTATATCCTATAACTTCCCCAATGTGGTAAAAAGATTCACCAAACGCTTCTGCATATATGAACGTTCCAAATAAAAAAGTCCACATTCCAGCTAATCTTAAAATTTTACCAAGGTTCATTAATGCTTCAGTATGAACAAACTTGGTAGCAATGAAATGACCAAATAAGATATATGCAAAACCATAGCCTGCATCACCGACCATCATTCCAAAAAAAAGTGGATAGGTAAGAAAGATTATAGCTGTTGGATCTAATTCCCAATGACGCGGTGTATTGTAAAGTTTTGTAAATAGCTCAAACGGCTTCATGAAACTTGGGTTATCTAACTTAACTGGCGGATCCGATTTAGAATTGTTATTCACCTCATAATAAACATCTAAGCCTTGCAGCTTTTGTTGAAGGCTTGAAATACTATCACTGGGAACCCAGCCATCTAAAACAAACATATTTTCAGAGGTTGCTAACTTGAGAGGTAAACTTGACTTTTCAGCTAAAGCAGCATAATGTTCTTCACAGGCCGTGAGCCAATCTCCTCTTCTAATTGCTATGGTGGATAGTTCTTGGGTAATTGCTACTTTTTCGTTTCGCAGCGAGTTAAGCTCTGACTCTAAAGTATCGAGTTTAACTCTTGGAAGACCTTCGCCTAAAGGAACCTCTATAGCTCTAAAACCAGAATCTAAGAGTTGAGTTTCAACTTCGTCCGAAATATCTTTTGTTGAAAATACAATTAAATTATTGTCAGAACGTATTACCTCTATTCGAGGATTATTCGCAAGATCTGATAAATCTGCAGATTCGGAAATACTACCTACAAAAACAGACACGGAATTGTAATCTGATAAATACTTAATATCTATGTCAAAATCGGAGATTTCGCTAATTGCCTCGTATTTAGCTTTAGATTCATCAATTCTTCGATCCGTTTCACGTTGCTTATCTTTCAGATTATTAACTTCTTCAATGATACTATCTAAATCCCCAATTTCAGATTCGACATCTGACGATAGTTTCGGAATTGATGGAGGATTGGCTGAAAAATCTAATGATTTGATAATAGACCTAAGCTTGATTAGTATCTCCGATGACTCTTCTCCGTAATTTAACGATTTACCAAGGTAGAATCCCTCATCTTCGTTATTATAATTGATTAAATGGACTAAATTCAAATCGTTTAAGAGCTCTGATAAGTCTGAAAGGTCTTTTTTATGACCACTTATGGTCATTTGCGACATTTTTTCAGGACGCAGCATTAAGATAAACTCTCCAGAAAATCATCAATAAATTTATCTGCTGCTGAATCTATGTTAGCTTCAGCTAATTTTTTCATTTTTGAGTTTTTAGAAGAACCTTCTTTGAGTATTTTTTCTTTTTGAGTGTCAACATCTTTCGAAGCACTTTCGAACTTTTTCTTTGCCTTTAAGTTAGCTTCATTTCTTGCTTTAGATAACAACTCTTCTTGGTCAAGTGGAATTTTATTCATGGCTAAAGAGTGCTCTTTTTCAGCCTGTTCTATATCGCTAGCTGCCACTGCCTCGGCTTTCTTTATCTTTTCCAGTATTACTTCTCTAGACATGGTTAAATCAAATAGTGAAGTATCAGTAAAATAGGCCTATAAATATTTAAGCTATGATTTTAGATAAAAAGTAATTTAAATTAAAAAACAAGTGCAATATTAAATCCCCTAGTCTGGTAGCAAAATAATTGGGCCCGTAGCTTAGCCTGGTTGGAGCACCCGGCTGATAACCGGGAGGCCATCGGTTCAAATCCGATCGGGCCCACCACTAATCGAAAAGGTATAACAAAGCCGCAATACACAGTAATAATGTGCAACTATTACAAAATGTGTGGGCTCAAATGCTGGAAAGATTCTATAAAGATTTATAAATCAAAAAAACTTCTCGAATTCTTTCTTCATTTTGCTGTCAATTTTAAACTTACTAGCATCGTTATAGTTAATCATAACAATAACGCTACTTCCTTCAAAAACTAAACGATTTCCATTATCTTTTGAGAATATTTCATGTTCAATACCAAATGATGAGTTACCAATGTGGCTTACTCTTGTTTTAACGTTAATTTCATCAGGATACTTAACCGGAAACTTGTAATTACAATTAAAATTAGCTAAAATAGGTCCTATGCCGTTACCCAATTGAGTATTATCTGTATCTAGTGTTTTCACTTTCCACATCTCACGAAATAATTCAACGCGAGAGGTTTCGCACCATTTTAGATAAATTATGTTGTTAACATGTCCAAAAGAATCTATATCTCCCCACAGAACGGGTATTTGCGTTTCAATGGGCCAATTCTTGTCACTCATCGAAAAACTTTTTCCCAATTTGGTAAAAATTGTTTCCAACTAACCCTTCGCCCCCATCAGCGACAAGCATATCGCCAGTAATCACGCTTGCAGCTGGAGAACATAAGTAAAGCACTTGTTGAGCCATTTTTTCCGCATCTGTTATGCCTCCTGCAGGAATATTGGATTTAAAAATTTCAATTACACTATCATCAAGCATCAGATTTTTTTTCACATTTTCAGTCAAAACTACACCAGGACACATTGCATTAACTCTAATGTTATCTTTGGACCATTCAAGAGCAAGAGTTCTGGTAAGATTAAGAACTCCTGCTTTTGCAGCACCTGAATGTGCTACAAATGGAGCTGCGCCCCATGCATAATTTGCGATAATGTTAACAATCGAAGAACCGTCGCCACTCTTCCTAAGAAGAGGATAGCAAGCCTTTGAAACTCTGAAAGTACCATCCAAAACAATGTCTACTACAGCTCTCCATGCATTTTCACTCATGGCTGCGGCAGGAGTAACAAAATTACCAGCTGCATTGTTTACTAAAACATCTAAATGACCCCAAGTATCTTTGATGTAGGTTGCAACTTCTTCAACTGTTTCAGCAACTCTCACATCCATTGTCTTCCAATGTAAAGTCTTACCGGTTTGATCCATCATATCTGCAGCTGCTTTAACCAAATTCCCTTCCTTCCTAGAAGCTATAATTACATCGGCCCCGTGCTCAAGAAAGGCTCTTGCGAAACCAAAACCCATCCCCGTTGCGCCACCAGTAACAAACACTTTCTTTTCTTTGAAAAGGTTATCCTTGAAAACACTACTTCCAGGCATTATTTTGCAGCCCCAGTAAATTTGTGAACACTGTCAAATCCTTCATCAGGTAGGGACATCATTGTTTTCGAACCTG
The DNA here is from genome assembly GCA_964015055.1 of uncultured Thermoplasmata archaeon. GTDB lineage: Archaea > Thermoplasmatota > Poseidoniia > MGIII > CG-Epi1 > CG-Epi1. Next base: position 8,997 of record CAXHBG010000020.1, on the reverse strand, counting down.
AGCTTATAGCTATTGCTCTAGATAAAGTCTCAGGCAAAATCCGCTCAAAGAAAAATCTAGCTGTTATTATCTTGTGTTCATAATAAGAGTCTTCGTCCTTCTTACTAAAGGCCACTTTCAACATTAACAACCACATGTAACCCATTGCAACCAAACCGAATTGCCTTAGGTAATCTGTAGCTGCTGCGCCAATTTCATAAGGATTCGAGAGACCATTTTGGGCCATGTACATTGAAGTTTTTTGCAACCCCTTAAGTGCCTTTGCAAATGGCTCAACAAATTCTTTCAATTCGTCATCGTCCTTGTTATTCTCAATGAAATCTAATGCTGGATGGAAGAATCTTCTAAGCAAACGACCCATATGCTGAGGCATCTTTCTACCTGCCAAGTCTAGAGCTTGGATTCCATTTGTCCCTTCCCAAATAGGTGCAATTCGAACATCTCGGTAAAATTGTTCCATGCCATATTCTTTAATGTATCCGTGCCCGCCGAAAATTTGTAACATTTCTGATGTAATTTCAACACCGTAATCAGTTAGCAATGCTTTGATTATAGGCGTCATTAATTCAACCAAATCATTATTTTCTTTTCGAACTTTTGGATTTGGATCTTTTTCGTACCTATCAATCGCCAGAGCAGTCCAGCAAGCTAGCATTCGACCTGAATCAATAAGGGATTTAGATCGCATAAGCATCCTTCTAACATCAGGGTGAACTATTAGAGGATCTGCTTCGTCCTCTGGATTTCGAGCACCTTTTAGATCTCTACCTTGAATTCTATCCTTTGAATAAGCTAAAGCATTTTGATATGCTATCTCAGCTTGACCAAGTCCCTGAAGACCCACAGCTATTCTTTCTGTATTCATCATTGAAAACATTGCTGCAAGACCGTCATTTAATTCTCCAATTAAATAACCTTCAGAATCTTCGAAGCTCATGACGCAAGTTGCAGAACCATGAACTCCCATTTTTTCCTCGATTGAAACACAATTAACGTTGTTATGCTCTCCTAAAGAACCATCATCGTTCACTTTAAATTTTGGAATCAGAAATAGACTTATTCCTTTAACGCCCTTAGGGGCGTCAGGCAGTCTTGCCAATACTAAGTGAATTATGTTATCTCCCATATCGTGCTCCCCACAAGAGATGAATATTTTTTGACCACTAATTGAATAATTGTCACCTTCAGGCTTTGCAGTAGTCCGGATCAACCCTAAGTCAGTTCCACAGTGGGCTTCGGTCAGACACATAGTTCCGAACCATTCACCAGATAAAAATTTAGGAAGATATCTTTGTCGTATTTCTTCACTACCGTGCTTGTGAATACAATGATAAGCTCCTTTAGTTAATCCCATGTATATTCCTAGTGACATATTAGCTGCGCAGGACATTTCATCAGACAGTACGCTTATTACGTTTGGAAACTCCATTCCACCGTACTCTTGATGACCGAATAACTGAGTTAATCCTCCTTCAATTACAACTTTAGTAGCCTTTTTCATGGAATTAGGTACAAAAACATTGCCGTTTTCGAACTTAACGCCCACCTCATCACCCTCCTTTGCCGAAGGAAGCCAGTAATCCTCATTTATTTTTGCAAATTGTTCACTAATCATCTCAATCATGTCCCATGTAGCTTCGCTGTATTCAGGATAAGAGCCTAGCTCTTTCTCAATACCCAAAACTTCACGTAAAACGAACTCATACTCTCTAAGTGGTGCTTTGTATTTTACCATTTTAATTCCTCAGCGGCTTACCTTTGGTAAGCATGTGTTCAAATCTATCTAATGTAGCTTCAGTTTTCACTAAATCAATAAAGCTTTCTCTCTCCATTTCCAATAGCCTATCTTCAGAGACTTTATCCAGATAGTCTGTATCTCCTCCAGTTAGGATGTAAGCTAATTTATCTGTCACAACAACGTCATGAGGAGTTGCGTGACCTGATTTAACCAAGTCTGAAACAGCCAGATCTAAGGCTGCTTTGCCAGAAAGGCCTGGAAGGTGATATTCATTAATTTCAGGAGGCATGTAGCCATCTACCAATCGTAGACAGGTTTGCTTAGCATCGTAAAGAACTCTCGAACGATTCATTGTAATGTCATCATCATCTAGCAAGAATTTCATATCTCTCGCTTCATGAGCACTACTTGCTACTTTAGCAGTACCCAGATTTTCAAAAATTTTAACAATACTACCCATAGGCCCCTTTGGTGATTCAGAATCTGCATTCCATCTTCGTATCATCTCTTTACAACCACCCCACGCAGGAACAACTCCAACCCCCACCTCAACCAGTCCAATGTAAGTTTCGGAATGGGCTTGAATTCTATCGCAAGCAAGAAGAACTTCGCATCCGCCACCTAATGCAAGTCCAGATGACGCACCAACTACTGGAAAACTACCATGTTTAAGACTCATAAATGCTAATTGACCTCCCTCAACAAATTTATCAACTTCTCCCCAAGCCCCTACGTTACATATGAAACTGGCAAGTCCCAAATTAGCACCTGCTGAAAAATTAGTCCCATCGTTACCTATTACAAGTCCTTTAAATTTGCCAGATTCACACAAAGAAGCAGCCTCTGAAAGACCTTCAATGATGAGAGGATCAATTGAATTCATTTTACTTACAAACTCAGCAAGAAGAATTTCATCACCCATATCCCATAACTTAATCGATGGATTTCGATAAATTGCCACTTTACCTCTGCTAATATCTGAAACTGAAAGATAACCATCTGGCTTAGGGACCTTTTCGTATTCGCCGTCTATTGTAAAGTAATTTAGATTATTATCTTTTTCAAAATAGAAATAACCGTCCCCTACAGTCTCTAAAATCTTAGGCACTTCTAAACCCTCACTTTTTAGTTTATCTGCAAACCATGAAGGACCTAATGCATCTAGCATCTCAAATGGTCCCTTCTTCCACAAAAAACCATTTTTCATTGCTATGTCTACATTGACAATATTTTGCGTAATTTCAGGAACTAAAGATGCTGCATATGATAAAGTTTTGGAGAGAACTTGCCAAGCAAATTTGCCTCCTTTGTCATCGTACTCAACCAACGATCTAAGACCCTTCTTAGCTGCTTTAACACTTCGTAAATTTTTAGGTTTAATCGTTTTAGAGTAATTACCAGTCTTTAAGTCTCTTGATTCTTTGACTTTAGATCCGGAAGATAAATTAAGTCTGTAGAATCCACCCTTACCTTTTCTACCTGTATATCCAGAACCTACCATATCAGAAAATAATTGGCTTATGCCTAACTTTTCCTGTTCTGAGTAAGCAATACAGTAGGGATCTGCCTCCGGTAGGTTTGAAATCATACTGCTTGTAACATGGGGAATTAAGTCTATACCTACAACATCAGCTAAACCGAACAATCCTGTTTTTGGAGCTCCAATAGGCCGACTCATAACTGCATCTGCTTCTTCTACAGTTAAACCCGACTTTACAGCTTCAACCATTCCTACTAAGGTCCAATAGGTACCTATTCGATTTCCAATAAAACCTGGAGTATCATTACATACAACTACTTCTTTCCCAAGATTTACATCACAAAAATCTGAAACAATTTGAACTTTTTCTTGACTAACTTCACTACCAGAGACTATCTCAAGTAATCGGAGATATCTTGGAGGATTAAAAAAATGAGTAATCATAAAATCCTTAGCAAAAGATTCAGTCATTCCTTCTACAAGCTGTTCTCTAGGAATAGTAGAAGTGTTTGATGTAATTATTGAACCTTTCTTTCTAAACTCCTCAATTTTTTTAAAGACCTCATGCTTCACCTCTAGCCTTTCCAAGACAACTTCAATAATCAAGTCTGCATCTTTTATTAAATCTAAATTATCCTCGATGTTGCCAGTTGTTATAAGTTTAGCATTTCTTCGATGCATTAAAGGAGTCGGACTTCCCAGCTTAACTGGCTTAAGCATTTTACTAACTGCACTTTCAGATATTATATTACGATTAGTTGCGCCATCAGGTACTATATCTAAGAGTGTTACAGGAAAACCTGCATTGGCAATTTGTGCAGCAATACCACTACCCATCAGACCAGCGCCAATTACTGCAACGTTATTAATTTTCATTTAAGCTCTTTCTAAAACGGTTGCACAACCTTGTCCGCCTCCTACACACATGGTTGATAGGGCATAGCGTTTTCCGGTTTCTTTCAATAAAGAAGCTGCTTTACCTGTTATTCTAGCACCACTAGCACCTAAAGGATGTCCCATCGAAATAGCACCACCGTGAATATTCAACTTGGACATATCAACTCCTAATTCCTTAACACATGCTAAACTCTGTGCTGCAAAAGCTTCATTCATTTCAATAATATCGACATCTTCTAAAGTAATTCCAGCTCTTTTAAGAGCCTTCTGAGAAGATAGAACGGGTCCAATTCCCATTACTTCTGGGCTACAACCTGATATTGCCATACCGCGTATGAACGCAAGAATTTCTAAACTATTCTTGTTAGCATAGTCTTCAGAACAAACGATAACTGCAGCAGCTCCATCTGTTAATGGTGATGAGGTTGCGGCCGTAACTACTCCTTCTTTATCGAAAGCAGGCTTTAGCTCAGCCATAGTCTCTAAGGAGGTTTCAGGTCTAACACACCCGTCTTCAGTAACTCCGCTGATCGAGACAATTTCATCTTCAAACTTTTTTTGATCATTCGCGCTTGCTGCTTTTTGATGACTCTCTAAAGCCATTTTCTCTTGGTCATCTCTACTGATAGAATGCAGTTTAGCTAAGTTTTCAGCTGTGTGACCCATTCCAATGTAAGCATCGACATCAACTAAACTTGGATTTAACATAGGATTGAATCCAGGCATTGGAACTCTACTCATCGATTCAACACCACCTGCAATGAATAGCTCACCAGAGCCTGAAACTATTGCCCCTGCTGCTTGGTGTATTGCTTGCATAGATGACGCGCAGAATCTGTTGACTGTTACCCCACCGACGCTCTTTGGAAGGTCTGATAAGAATACAACATTTCGGGCTAAATTCATTCCTTGTTCGGCTTCAGGAAAAGCACATCCTAGAATTAAATCTTCAACATCGTCGACCTTGATTTTATATTTTTTAATCAAACCATCAACAACACCTGCAGCTAAATCATCTGGCCTAACTTTCGCCAAACCTCCTTTTTTAGCTGGTGTAAAAGCTGAACGAACATAACCACATATCACTGGGTCGCTAGTCATCTGATAACTTCAATAGAAATTTAGTATATAAAACTAAGGAAACTGATTAATTTTATAAAACATTTAAATAGTTTGTAGCTAAACTTATCCTTTAAATAGATATTCAATCGTAGTAGAATATGCAAGGCTTAAGCCAAAGTGATAAACTAAAATCTGAAAAAGAAATTAAGATACTAACTCAGCTAGGACTGTCTAAAGATGAAGCCCACGTTTACCATGTGTTATTAGTCTCTAAAGAATCAACTGTTGGAAAAATCAGTAGGTCTATTAATTTCTCGCGTGCTAAAATTTATGGAATTATTGATAACCTACTGGCTGAGGGAATAGTGATTGAAGGAAATAAACACCCAAAAACATATTTTCCAGTTGATCCAAAGGACATATCAGAAAGAAAATTAAAATCTATTCAGAAAGCCTCAAAATTAGTTGATGAACAATTGGCTCCGTTATTCAAATCAAAACCTGTAGACTATTTAGAAACTCTAACAGTTAAAGATATGGAAATATTTTCTCAAGTGGTGGACATGTGTGAAAGAGCAAGTGAGACCATAGATGTTATCGCAGCAATACTTCCATCAGAAATGCCTCGTAATGTCTGCAGAGCTTTTTCTGATGCGAGCGGTAGAGGAATAAAAGTCAGAATGTTATTTCCTGATAAAGAAACTAATTTAGATTTAAGTCGCTTAGAAGGCTATTTTGAAGTAAAATTAGCAAAATCAATACCTGCCGCAGGAATTATACTAATAGACAACAGTGAATTCTGCGTGGGTGGACTAGATGCTCCTGAATCCGAAAACACACTTCTAGGAATGTGGATGAATCAACCTGAACTAGCAAGACTTGCTAGACTAATATTCGATAATTTGTACGATTCTGCTGAAACTTACAAGAACTAGTATAATTCAAAAACCGGGTAAAGTTCCGAAAAGATAATAGTATACAATTGCAGATAAGCCATAAAAGAAAATAAATATTTTTAGATATCGAAAAACTACTCTAAATATGAATCCACCAGTTGATATGTTATCCTTAGGTTCATCATCTGCATGAGCAAAAGGATCTTTATCTTTAACATCCAATCTCGCCATATTATGCTATAGTCAAGTTGAATTAAAGATATCTGTTAAGACAACTAATATTAATTGATGTCTCGATAAACGTATTATGAGTTCTCACCCAGATAATGAGCCTATTCTTAGTTATGAGCCTGGAAGCGATGAAAAAGAATCTTTGCTCAAAGAATTAAACAGACAAATGGAAGAAGTTATAGAAATTCCTTGCATTATAAATGGTGAAAAAATTTACACTAATAATACGATCACACAAGTCATACCTCATAACCATAGTCATGTACTGGCAAATGTTCACCTAGCTGGTAAGACTGAAATTGAAAAAGCATGTCAATCTGCGATAAATGCTCAAAACGATTGGATAGAGCTTGGAATTGACAAGAGAGCTGCTATCTTTGAGAAGTGTGCTGAACTACTAGCTGGCAAATGGAGAATGAAGATAAATGCAGCTACAATGCTAAACCAAAGTAAAACTGCATTCCAAGCTGAAATAGATGCAGCCTGTGAATTAATTGACTTTTGGAAATTTAATGCTTTTTATGCAAGGGAATTTCACGACCAATACCAACCATTAGTATCACCTGAAGGGAATATTAACACAACTGAAATTCGCCCACTCGAAGGATTCGTACTGGCTGTAACGCCCTTTAATTTTACAAGCATAGCTGCAAACTTACCAAGTGCGCCTGCAATGGTTGGTTGTACTGCACTATGGAAACCGAGTCGAAATTCATATCACTCCAATTACTTATTGATGGAATTGATGATGGAAGCAGGATTGCCTGCAGGAGTTATTAATTTCATTCCGGGATCTGGTTCTGAAATTACTGAAATATGTTTAGCTAATCCTGATTTTGCAGGATTACACTTTACAGGATCCACGGCTGTATTCCAAGGCATCTGGCAGCGAATTGCTGAGGCATTACCTAATTTGAGAAGCTATCCTCGCATCGTTGGAGAAACCGGCGGAAAAGACTTTGTTGTAGCTCATCCTGACTGTGATAAACAAGGACTTCTTGTTGCACTGCTAAGAGGGGCATTTGAATATCAGGGGCAAAAATGCTCTGCCGCAAGCAGAGCGTATGTTCCCAGTTCGGTGTGGGATAGTATGGGAGAGAACTTGGTCAACGAGGTCGAAAAAATTAAAATGGGAGACGCCTCTGATTTTTCTAATTTCATGACTGCCGTTATTGATGATAGAGCATTTAACAAAATAAACGGATATATTGATAGAGCTAAAGAAAACCCGGATTGTAAAATCATAACTGGTGGAAATAACGACGACAAAAATGGTTGGTTTATAGAACCTACAATCATATTAACTGAGAATCCAAACTCAGAAACTATGATTGAAGAAATATTTGGGCCTGTTTTGACGATTTATATATACGAAGACGATGATTTTGAAGACGTTCTTGATTTGTGTGATAGAGCTTCACCGTACGCCTTAACGGGATCTATATTTTCAAGTAATGAAGAAAATATTCAGAAAGCATATAACAAGTTGAGATTCACTGCAGGAAATTTCTATATTAACGATAAACCAACTGGAGCTGTTGTTGCTCAGCAACCATTCGGAGGTGCAAGGGCATCTGGGACTAATGACAAAGCCGGAGGCCCTCTCAATTTACTTAGATGGATTTCACCAAGATCAGTTAAAAGAAATAACCTCAAAATTCATGATTGGAAATACCCATTTATGGGCGAGAACTAAGATTTAGATTCTAGTGAATTACTGAAAAAGGTAACCAAACGAGATTCATATTCTTGGGAATACTCCCACAGTGCATCAACATGAGCACTATCTTCTACTAGCCAAAGAGTAACATTCGCTTCAGCTTCTACAGCTTTGCCGTAGAATTTTTTAGAGTGTTCATTAGATATTCTAACATCACTGTCACCATGAACAAGATACATAGGCCTCTCTCCAGCCCTAGAAGCTACTTCCAAAGGCACTCTGTCCTCTAGACTAACACCAACTAATCTTTCACCCATAGTTATTGCAGGTGATGCTAAAATTCTAGGGAAACCAAGTCTTTCTAACTCATTTCCAACTAAAAGAGGGAAGTCAATTATTGGACTATCTAACCACATTGCACCTATTTCGGACTCATCAAAAGCAAGAGTCGTTGCAAGTGAATACGTAGATATGCTAACTATACCTATCGAACTAGGATTGTAATTCTTCTCAACCATCAACCAGTCATAGGCTCCTAATACATCCAAGTATTCTTTTTGGCCTAAGTAAAAATAATCTGAAACAATTTCACTGTTACCATGATTTCTAAGATCTATCATAAAAACATTAAAATTATTCATTGATAAATATGAAGCTGACAACAATATCTCGGGTTTACACTTCCCATTCTCATAACCACCGTGAACGAAAATTACAACAGGAGAAGATGAATTTACCTCTACATACCAACCTTCAAGGTTGATCCCATCCCTACTTGTAAAATTAATAGTTTCATAGGAATCAAATTGCCAAGGATTAGCATCAAAATCTTTTCTCATAGATATTCGTTGTTCTGAGTCTGCCCAAGGCTCGAATGATTCCCAATTGTCATCTACTGTCCAATTTGTTGGAGTATTGGATTCCCACATACCACAACCATGAGGTACAGCAAGTGCTTGCTTAGCAATTACATGACCTAATCCAAACCAAATTGAAGGTAAAAGCAAAGCTAATACAGCTGAAATAACGAAGA
>CAXHBG010000019.1:0-16527 GCA_964015055.1 uncultured Thermoplasmata archaeon | reverse complement strand
ACAATGAAACTCATGACGGCCATGATGACAATGAAACTCATGATCACCATGATGAAGGTGAATTCGAATTGACTCCAGAAGATGTGTTAATGATGTTTGATACTAATAACGACTCATTACTTTCTTTTGATGAATTCTGGCATTCTTGGGAAGATGAAGATGATGAATCCTACTGTTATGACATGGGTAATCATGTTATTGTGGATGCAACAGAAGAAGAGTGTACTTCTCCATACATTTGGGTTGAAGAAACTCATGATAGTCACAGTGGCCACGATGACCACGAAGAGCATCCTGTAGCTTTTGCAACTCTTCACGTAGAGGAAGAAGGAGACTATGGTTTTGCTTTGCCATCAGGTATTGAATATTTCATTCTGATGGGAGAAGGTGGCCATGGCGACCACGATGATCACGATGATCACGGACACGATGATCATTCAGATGATGAAGATCATTCAGGAGAAGAAGATCACTCTGATGATGGTGAAGAGATAGTTGCAGATGAAGACGAAGAAGCTTTTGATTATGATCCACATAGCTGGTTAAGTCCGGTAGCTTACAAAGCACAAATTGATGTTGTACTGAACGCTTTAATCACAGCTTTCCCAGAAGGAGAAGCAGACTTCAAAGCAAATGCTGAAGCATATTCGGCTGAGCTTGACACATTAGATGCGAACTACACAGCAGCATTTGGTGTAGGTGGAACTTGTGAAGTAAGCAATACTGAAAAGACAATTGTGGCCAACCACAATGCTTATGCTTACATCTCAGAAAGATATGACATTGAAATCCTGACAGTTCACGGTCTTGATCCTGAAGGTGAACCCTCACCTGCCGATATAGCGGAAGTTGTTGAGCAAATTGAGGAAAAGAACTTAACCGTTTTATACGTCGAGGAGTACACAAGTATAAGCTCAGTTGATAGCATCGTAGAGCAAACTGGAGTTTCAATTAAGATTCTGTACACTATGGAATTGCCTCCTAAAGACAGCGAGGATACTTATCTAACCTTGATGAGTAAGAATCTCAACAGTCTTGTGGAAGGTATGGGGTGCTGAATCTAAAAACAATGAAAGGAGGTGAATAATGGAATTCTATAATGTAAAACTTAAAAAGAAAGTAAATGTCGATGAAAAAGACTTTGAAGTTGTTACCATGAAAAACGGTAGGCCTGCAGCTAAAGCTGAAGTAACTATCGATGGAGAAACACACAAAATGTTCAAAATCCTTTCAAAGGCAGACGCTGAAAAATACGCATAATTTAGAAAAGTTCATGTCAAATTATGCAAACCGACAAACCGTCGCCACCTTTAAAGGTAGATAAACTAACAGTTAATCGCTCCGGCAGATTAGTACTTGAAGACGTTTGTGTAACAATTAATCGTGGCGAGTTTGTTGGCCTTGTAGGTCCAAACGGAGGAGGAAAGACTACATTTCTTCTTACTATATTGGGCTTACTAAAGTCTAAAAAAGGCGAGATTGAGCTCTACGGACATAAAAAACCCTCAAGTAATATTTTTAGAAAGTTGGGTTGGGTTTCCCAGCACGCATCCAATATTCCAAAAAACATCAAATTAACAGTCAAAGAATTAGTTGAATTAGGAACTGTAAATTCAAGTAATATGTTTTGGAGGTATAATTCAGAACAAAAAGAAAAGGTCGATTCAGCAATTAAATTAGCTAATTTAGAATCTGTAAAAGATAGAAACGTTTCTAATCTTTCAGGAGGCCAACGTCAAAGAGCAGTAATTGCTCGAGTACTAGCATCTCAGGCAGAATTCATTCTTCTTGACGAACCTCTTGTTGGAATTGATCGCAGTTCCAGAAATTCACTTCTTAAATTTTTAGATGATCTTTGCCACGAAGCTCAAAAAACTATTTTGATGGTATCTCACGATATTGCAGCCATTCAGAGGACTTCTCACAGGATGATATATCTAGAAGAGAGAATTAGATACGATGGGGCTTCAGATTGTTTTCCTAGTTTAGATGAATTAGCCAATCTTCGGGGCCTTGAATCTATTCATGAAAACGGCAATCTTGAAAATAGACTTTACCAACTAGAAGACATGGGAGGAAAATGATAGACATAGGCGAAATAGTATTGAAATTGTTCATTCCAATATTAGAGATACTTGCCCCAGTAATTCCTGGGAAAATTTTCCCCTATTTTTTTACCATGGAAATGCTTCAAAGATCATTAGTTGCAGCACTACTAGTTACATTTGTATCAGGCTTTCTTGGAGTCTTTTTACTTATTAGAAATCTTGCATTAATAGGAGATGGTCTAGCCCATGTTTCGTTTGGTGGAGTTGCATTGTCAATTGCTTTTGGCATTGGAGTTGAACTACATGTTGCACTTTTGTTAAGCGTCGTTTCAGCAATAATAATCTATGAATTTCAAGCCAGGGAAATACTTTCGGGGGATGCATCAATTGGCATTTTCTTAACTGGAATGTTAGCTTTAGGCCTCGTTTCTCTAAGGGTATGGGGAGGAGGCGTTCAAAATGATATTGAAGGATATCTATTTGGCAACATATTGTTAGTCAGTAAAGATAGTTTTAATTTAATATGTATTGTCTCTATCTTAACCATTATTTTCTTTTTAGTTTCACATAAAATTTTACTTATTACTAGCGTTGATCCGCTTGTAGCACAAGTTCAAGGAATCCCAGTTAGAACAACTGGTCTAATTTTTAGTGTTGTTACTGCAGCTACGGTTGTTAGTATGGTTCAAGTGATGGGTGCTTTGCTTGTAACAGCGTTATTAGTTACGCCTTCGGCTACTTCTCAGTTGGTAAGTACTAGTCATCGTTCCTCTTTTTTATGGTCACAAATTTTTGGTTTTAGTTCAGTTTTATTAGGACTTTATTATTCCGCCGAGTTGGAAACGGGAAGCGGGTCTATGATTGCTTTAGTTTCCGCAATTATATTTGGTTGTGTAGCTGTTTTTCAATTTCTTATTAAGCCCTTAATCCTTTCCTCTGAAAATATTAGTTAGTTTTAAATTTTTTACGCACATATTCGTCGTCGTCAATTGGAACCCACACATTCTTTTTTTCATCGTCTTGAATTTCAACACGATATGGGTTACCTTCATCCCAGCATTCCAATATTTTACCTTTTTTAAATCCGTCAACGTTGGCATAAATTATATCATTCTTTTTGAATCGTAAATCCTCAGCTTTACACTTCATGAATCCATCTTCAAGCTCTTTGTGATTTAGATCTCTACCTATGAAAACGAATGTGCATTCCCTCTTTTCGTCTTTGTCCCACATAAGTTCTTGACTATAAGCACCACCGAAAAGCATGTGCACTCCTTGATACACAAATTTATGGTCCATACCCTTTACGGACAATATCCCCTTATACCGGAACAGATCAGTTCCCTTATTATCAATCATCTCACCAATCCATCTGTTCAGTTTATTTATATTTAGAGAACCATCAAACCTGGAGCTAATTGAGGTAACTCTTTGATCATGTTCATGCTCAGCTTCAACGTCTAGAAATTCAGGATCCATCTCAAGGGTTCTTTTCAAGTCAAATGAGCCAATGTTAATTAGTTTTTCAGGTCCTATTATGCCATGCTCAGTTCTAAAGATTGGTGCGAATCCATTAATTGATTTAATTTGAGATTCTACACTTAACAGTTCTTTCTCATTAACTAAATCAGTTTTATTTAACAAAATTTTATCAGCAAATGCAATTTGCTCAACAGATTCATTTTCTATCCCTTCAGGTTTTTCTTCTTCCACATGTTGTGTAATATTCTTTGCGTCAACTACCGTAATTATCCCATCTAACTCATAACGCTCGGATATTTTTTCATCGACAAAAAAAGTCTGGGCGACAGGAGCAGGGTCTGCTAAACCTGTAGTTTCAATTATTAGCCCATCAAAATCCTTTATTCTATCGTACATTTTGTAGAGCAATTCGGTGAGATCTCCCCTGACGTTACAACACAAGCATCCGTTAACAACTTCTATAATTTCCTCTTCAGAAGATTCCACTAATATATTTTCATCTATTCCAATATCGCCAAATTCATTTTCAACAATGGCAAATTTCATGTTGTGTTCAGTGCTTGAAAGGATATGATTCAGTAAGGTAGTCTTACCTGAGCCTAAAAATCCAGTTAGAACAGTTACAGGAACTCGGCGCAATTTTTTTTCGTCAGCCATATGTGCAGTTTACAATTAACATACTATATAAAACCTAATAGAAACATAATAGGCATCTAATAGAAAAATAATAGAAAAATATTACTCAAATAATAGAAAAATAATAGAATACTAATCTTTATATACTGCCATCTAGAACCGTTTGCTTTATATGCTATCTTCCTCGATGTATTGCCATGGAAGGATACTGTGTAAAGTGTAAAGCCAAGAGAGAAATAGGTAACGGACAAGAAGTCACAATGAAGAATGGTCGTAAAGCAATGAAAGGATCATGCGGAACTTGTGGCACTGGAATGTACCGCATTCTTGGTAAAGCATAAGATAGTTAGCTAAGTAAATTTAGCCAACAAAGTAGTTGCTACGCTCTCAATTCACTTTTTGTAAAGTTGATTTGGCTGGCGTGCCTGCTACTGCAATTTCAATAAGCAACTAATCCTTCAAGTATTTTTCAATTATTTTTAAATTTCTTGTATTAGATTTCCAAAATATATCAAATATATCTCCAGCAATAGGAATAGCTCCTATGGTGGTGTCTAATGCTATGTTTATAAATATTGAAAGTATCGCGGTTTTAGGTAATTTCATTTTGATAGCAGCCCTGAGCATATAGAGTGAAAAGATTCCACTCACTATGTCTCCACCTATAGGTATTAGTCCAAGTAAAGGATCTATTCCAAATTTTATTTTAGTTCCAGGAATTGTAAAACTTTCATCTAGATTTTTGCTTAACTGTCTCAGTCGAATAAGTGTTTCATTTAAAATTTCTTTTTCATCATTATCCATTTTTATTTCTCTTGATTAGTTAAAAAGTTCTTTATTTTATCTCTAAGTGGAGTTCTTTCTTCTGGTTTGTTATTGTTTTGGATGACTGTATTCAACCAGGCTTTCATTTTTGCATCCTTGATACTATACAATTTATTTCTTCCAATTCTTTTTTGAGATATTATCTTTGCTTCTTTCAAGTTTGAGAGGTGCCTTGATACAGTAGTTTGATCCTTTCCAGATATTTTAGTCAAGTCTGTAACATTATGCTCTTTGATCATTAACATTTTTATAATTTTTAATCTTGTATTATTCCCTAAGGCCTTGAAAACAATACTGTTCATAAATACATGTATAAATGTACATATATTAATGTATCTAAAGTCCAGCAGAAGCGATAAATGCTAACATAGCTATTCCCATTCCTTGTTTTATACTCTTTTGACCCGAAAAATATTTTTCATTCCTGGCATTTTGCAAACCAATTAGCATCATAATATTAGCTGCAGAAATTCCAATCAAATAAGCATTCAAGGCTATCCCATCAAATTGAGTAGTGGCAGTGTAGCTTAGCGAAACAGCTATGACCAGTAGAGTGCCAGCAACAATTAAAGAGTTTGAAATTCCTATTTTTGCAGGTAGAGTAAATCTATCTTTATCGCCTTCAAGATCTTGGATATCTTTGATGATCTCGCGAGAAATCGTTGCAAGAAAAGCTAGCCCGAACATCCACAATGTAGGTCCAGGATCATTGACGGCCATTCCAGCATAAAGAAAGACCGCACCAGACATAAAGCCGACTGCCACATTGCCAGATAGTCCTATAGCTTTCAGTTTATTTTCATACGAGATTAAAGTTATCGTTCCAATTAAGGCAATGATAAATGGTAATTTATTAGCAAGTCCAAAAAGCACTATCAATAATCCTGCTGATAGTAGAATTCTTGAGTAAACAAGAGTTTCATCAGCACTGATTAAGCCAGCAGGAATAGGCCTATTTGGGTGGTTTTCTTTATCAGATTCACGATCATTATAATCATTCAGTGCGTTTCCTCCTCCTACTAGCATCATAGCGGCAAGTGAAGCGATCATAATTTCAACCTGAAAATCGAATATATTATCACCTGCAGCAATAAAAGAGCCAGCAACTACAGCAACTGCAGTTAGCATAACATTTCCGGGTCTCGTTAGCGCAAGATATGGATTCATAGGGATCAACTTCCTATTTTGTAATTCGACCGGGTTTGAAAAGGTGAGCGGTACAAAAAGTAAACTATCTATTCTAAGTATGCATTGAGTATAGGTTTCTCATCCATGTGGAAAAAGCTGTAGGTTGCCCACCAAGTGATCATATCTAAAGAGTTAACTAGATTGTTAGTCCCGGTTGCATTATTTCCATATCCTCTGGCTCGATTATCCATCCAATCTTCCATTTCTTCTAGCGTATCGCAAGTCTGGTGGTAACACCAATAACCATCTACTAGCCCTCCAAAGCCTAGGGTGATAGTATCTAAATTGTCTTGAAACGAGGCATGATCACTTCTAGCTGTAGTATCTTCATAAATGGTTATTTCAGGCCGTCCTTCTTCCACCCATATATCCTGTTTCCAAGTGTCTTCGGTTGTATTATTATTTCCAACTAAAATTTTTAGCTGTTTTGACACATTAATGGCATCCGCTCCAATCCATTGATTTAGAAAGACCATATCAGGTTGATCATTTTTGTCATAATTTAATGAAGGGCCGATGTAAATTTTCAAAGGCCAAACTTCAGCATCTTTTGGATATCCGTCAGGGTCAGGTTGAGGATCAGGATCGCAGCCACCTTCACCACCTCCGTGCTCGTCACCGCAAGGTGCTCCTCCTCCTCCAGGCCAGTTAACTCCAGCCATGTCTAAATTTATGTAGTTAGTAACAGTCACATCAGGATATCTATCAGCCAGTGTGTCTGTCCAGTAATCACTCCCACGTAGGCCACCTTCTTCTCCTGACCATAAGCAGTAGACCATCGTTCTTCTAGTGTCGTATGGCATGTTAGCCATTGCTTCACCTGCCGCAAGCACCATAGATGTTCCTGCAGTATTATCGTAAGCTCCGACTCTGGTTCCATAAGTTCTTGAACCTGTTATGTGAGGGTCTACCAACCCTCCATTTATTGGTGGAGCAATATCAAAGTGTGCACCAAATACTAACCACTCATTTGGATATAGTGTACCATCACGAAATCCACACACATTGTAAGCTTCTGGGTTAAAATTTCCTAGCACATCCTCTATCGCGAACCTCTGGACTTCCACGCGAAGCCCGTAAGCAGTCATTTCAGCAATTAAAAATTGTGCAGCATCTTCGTAAGCTAAGTTTCCTTGTCCAGCCCATCTATCAAGGTACCCTACGGCACCATCAGCAGGATCTAGTATGTCTGGAGTTTCATCTGAAATACGCGCTATACTGTTGTACACAGTTCTACCATTGACAAATCCTGTAGAAAACAGACCACCTTCATCTATTGAATAGGCTGCTGATACTTCTCGTTTAAGATCAATTTTAACGGGAGTACTAACGCCTGCATTTTCTTTAGTTAAATTTATAGTGAATAATGAGGCTCCTTCATCAGGATCTACCCTTGAAATGGCCAGACTTTCTCCATTTGTTCCTCCTCTGCCTACCCATTCATGCCAGCTTTCACTAGGATATCTAATGGGCCAAACTTCAGTTCCATACTTCGATAGGAAGATGTATGCAGTATCTATTCTAGGCGGAGCAAGAATGGTAAGTTGTTTTGTTTCACCTGTCCTCATATCAATAATAGTTCCATTTTGGACATAATTTGATACTGGATCAATAACCATATGAGGGATGAAAACAGAAATATCACGCTTTGCAGTGATGACAAGTGATTGAAATTCTCCTGCAATCATCACTTGGGGATTTACAATTACATCATTCTCGGTTATTTTATTATCTCCATCTTGTTCCAAGCATCCTGAAATTGTTACACTAAAGAACAAGGTCACGATGCACAAGCTCAATAGTTTTTGATTTGGAATCATTTCACACCAATTCACATAATTTGGGTGGGTTATATAGTTTAATTATTCGGATAAACAGTCTTCATGCATGCATACAGGAGGTTCAAAAAAGATTTTTTCGCCTGTATTTATCTCGTGAATTCTAAGCACACTGTTACCACTGATGTCAATATCAACAGCGGCTTCTGTACTTGGAGGGAGGTAATCTTCTCCAATATCCCTTAGCGAAAGACGGATTTTGTGGCCTTCAGGAATTAAAACGTCCATAGCGAAAAACTCCATTTTAGCCCTAATTTCTACACCAGGAATTATATTTTGGTATTCAGTACCGCCCTCATGATATCTTAAGTCCATAATAGCGTGACCAACATGAATACATTCATTTTCAGCAGAACAATCTTCCATCAATGCATATATTGATCCTCCAGGACCGGCCGGAGTAACATCGAGATGTAACTGAGGCAATCCACCAAATCTAAATTCTGAACTAAATACATTGGTTTCAAAGACTACTTGATCGTCTGTAGCTTCCATTCCAGGATAAACACTTGTACCCAATGCACTTTCAGCAATCAAGCTAAGATTATTTCCACCTAATGGCATTTCTATAATGCGGGAGTCTTTAGCAGGATACCTTTCTTCAACTCTCCATTCGCCACGGTTATTTTGTATTTCTAAATACAGGCTTGGCTTAGGTCCTTTTTCTTGTAAATAATATGTAAACCATTCTAGCAAGTCTTGCATCCAATCGAACCGAACCATTTGAGGGTAAGCTTCAGACCCTCTTCCGGGGTCAGAACGTTGCTTTTGATAGTCAGGCCTGTCAGGATAATCATGATCCCATTGCCCCATCAAAACCTTTGCTTCAATCCCTGTGTCTAGTAGTGTGTTAATTACAGGAACAGCCATGTGAGGATCAACATTCCAATCATGGAATCCTTGTACAATGTATACAGAGCCTCTGTAGTTCTGCAAAACACGGTCAAGGAAGTATCTTTCATCCCAATACCCACTAACTTCACTACCTCCGAATACGTAAGCTTCACCTCCGTACAAACTAGAAGCTAAGTAGTCTGGGCATGCATTCTGCAAATTTTGTTCTTCTTTGTCAGCTTCATAACCATACGATCCATAAACAACATTATGCATGAAAGGTGCACGAGCTTCAGACGACCCATTTTTCCACATTAGCTCTCTGACCCCAATAAGTCCTGAAATAGGGACTATAGTTTTTAGATATTCATTTCCATACATTGCAGCCTGCCATGGAGTAGAACCATCATAGGACTTCCCAATCATTCCCACATTTCCATTTGACCATTCCTGTGTTGCTAACCATTCAACGGCGGCGTTGATTCCTTCTTGTTCAGCAAACCCCATCAAATCCATACAATGGTTTGAGCTTCCAGTACCAGTTACGGATACTTGTGCAAAAGCAAATCCGTGAGGTAAAAGGTTTTGAATAACACTCACACCCAACCAGCTACCTGGTTGAGAAACATCCGGTGTCGAGGCTGAAGTTTCCCCAAAGTAAGGTCCGAATTCAGCAATTACTGGCACTTTCATCCCTGAAGGTACTTTAGGCCTCCAATAGGCCAAACTAATTTGAGGACACTCTCCACCGAATTGACAAGTGGCAGCAGCTCCGCCCTCGCTTAAAGGAAGATTGTAAGGAATCATAACATGAATAGAATCAAATTCATTATCAGTTTCCATTAGTTGATAAGTTCCTTGATTTAGAACAAAACTATAAGGTTGTGAAGTTTCATAGTCTAGCTGGCTTCTAGCCCAAACAGGGACTCTCATATCATATTCTTCGTCAATTGATTCCTGAATTATAAGAAGGTATGAACTGGATACAAATATTAAACCAACAACTACGGAAAAGACCTGCTCAGATAACGTGTTTCGTTTCATTTGTCTTAGCAGCAGCTATCACTCGAGCCACAACTGCACTGACCTTTAACACCTTCAGGTGCAGGATTAGGATTATTCACTCTAAAGCCTTCGCCCATCTCACTTACAACGTAATCAATTTCAGTTCCACTGACCTTTTCAACATCTTCAGTTTTAACAATTACTTCTAAACCGTTTGATTTGAATACAGAATCAGTATCGCTTCGCGCATCAAATCCTAAAGCGTATTGATAACCGCCACCGCAACCACCAGAGAAAACACCTATGCGGAGCATTTTACCAGCCATGTCTTGTCCTTCTTGAGCCTTCGAAAGTTTTTCAGCAGCAACATCGGTTACACTTATCATTGATATATTAATTTGCCGTGATTTTTATAGTTTACTGAATATTACAAAGCAGTTTTTTCTTTACCTAGTGAGCTTGGAATTCTGCTGCGATTGAAAGGATTGTATGCTTTCACAGTATTTTTTAAACCATTAAGTAAAACTTTTGACCAACTTGGTTTTATTTTTAAATCATAGACAATAAAAGGATTTTTGTAAATTTCTTTTGCAGTCCAAAGGTACATGTCAGATGCAGTTTTAACTGCAATTCTCATGTTCTTAGGAATAAACTCGAATCCTAACTCTGCACGCTTTTGCCACTTGAAGTACAGATGAATTTGTGATCTTATGAAAGCTTTGAATTGCTTGGGCTTTCTTCTGGCTTCTCCTCTGGTTAAGCCGGATAAGCCGAATGCTTCTAAATCTTCAACAGGGAAGTAAGTTCTTTTCAAATCTAAGTCTTCATCAATATCTCTTATGAAATTGATAAATTGCATAGCCTTTCCTAAATACCTTGCAGAATCATTTGCATTGCTATCAATATTCATTACCTTGTTCATCATTAAACCAATAACTTCAGCTGAACCGTAAAGATATGTATCTAGCTCGTCTAGATCTTCATATGTTGATTTTCTGGTATCCATTTCCATGGAGTAAAGGAAAGCTTCAATCCATTCAGTTTTGAACTCTTTTTTGTTAGAAAGATCGACAAATTCAGTAATTACTTCATTATCAGATTTGTTTCCGTCGCGAACGCGATAATACTCTTTTTTAAAGTCCATAAATCCTTCGGTGTCTTGTGGGACCGCGTCTACGTAGTTATCAGCTACTCTAACAAAGTTGTACAATTGAGTTACTTCTTTCCTTATTTTTGCAGGAAACAACTTTGTACTGTAGTAGTAAGTTGTACTACCTTTTCTGAATATTTCATCTGGATTTGTGGTCGAAGTTCGGTTTCCATAATTTTCCGACGAATATACGTTTTTTGCCATACCAGAGTCGACTCCGGTTCTGTAGGTATTTAAAGGAGTTAAATTAGTGCCTAATTTAGAGTTCATAATTTATTCAACGTCCTCAATGTGTCTTTATTGGCTAAATGTATACCTTCTTGCAATTCACCATCTACAATACCTCTTGTGCCTAATCCGCCCAGATAAATTTTAGTATTAGGTAACTCCTTAACTAATTCCCTAGCTATCATTTTTGCATTAAACAAGTATCTTGCAATAGTCACTGAGATAAAGACAATATCTGGTCGAGCATGAGTTATAAAATCGATAATGGCTTTGTTTGTTACAGCTCTTTTATCTCCCATGTACCATGCGCCACCTATGTTGGTCACTCGGTATTTTCTGGTTTTCAGGAGCCCTTCAAGAACTAAATTAGACATACTATGATCATCTCCCTCGGGATTACAGATGACGGCCAAGCCTTCAACTAGCCCCTTCATTTCGATTTTAGCATTATATTGTTGAATTATTTTTCTCATAATATTTGTAATCATGTGTTCTTGGGCAATTCCAATTTCTCCATCAACCCATAGCTTTCCAGTCTCTCTCATTACTCCAGTTACAGAATCAACATAAAACCGCTGCAAACCAATCAATTCGATTAGTTCATCAGCTTTTTCAAAAGACATTTCTTCATCACCAGTTTGTAGGCATCTAGCTAGTAAGACTTCCAGCTCTTTTTGCTTTTCAACTACTTTATCATCCAATTTAGTCTGATTTTTAACGAAGAATTTTCTGACTGAGCCAGAATGATATTCTTTTGGTACATCATCTATTGTCAGATTCTCTACAGAACCTAGATACTCAATAACTTTTTGTTTTGATGTTTTCTTTTCGCTATCCCATTTACTCTCAACAAGATAAGCGTACTTTTTGCCTTTTATATTTTTTGTTCTTACGTATACTATGCTAACACCCCCTCCTTTTTCATTTCATTAACTAAAATTTGGGAAGAAATAACAGTGGTTGGGACTCCAACGCCAGGGTGATTATACTGTCCTGTGTAATATAGATTTTTAACTTTAGAGCTTCTGTGTTTAGGTCTGAATACTGCAGTTTGCCACAAGGTATGGGCCATACCTAAACCAGTTCCCTTGTAAGCATTATATCTGCTTTTGAAATCGCGATGAGTGAACAGTGATTTTACAACAATATCATCTTTAATTTTTTCACCAGTCCAGGTTTCAAATTTGTCTAGGATTTTATCAAAATAAGATTCTCGAATACTATCAGAGTCTTCTAAATCTGATGCAACCGGAACTAAAAAGAATAGATTTTCCATTCCTTTGGGAGCAACACTGCTGTCAATTCGAGACGGGCAGCAAACGTAAAAGTTAGGATTATCTGGCCATTGAGGGGTCTTAAAAATCTGATCAAAATGGTTATTCCAGTCTTCGTTGAAAAAATAATTATGATGTGTAAGACTATCAATTTTACGGTTTACTCCTATGTAAGCTAAATGCATAGAAATGGCCATAGTTTTTTTGTTCCAGTAATTTGACTTGTAAGTTTGATTGTTTTCTTCTAATAATTGAGTTTCACCGTGGTGGTAATCAGCATTATTTACTACCAAATCAGCAAAGTATTCTCTATTTTCAGTTACTACATTATTTGCTAATTTTCCTTCAACATTAATCTTGGTTACAGCTTCATTAAATTTGAATTTAACTCCTTTTTCTAAAGCAATCTCATAGATTTTTTGAGCAAGTCCATTCATTCCGCCTTTAGGATAATAAATTCCGTGATGATGATCCAAGTAAGACATCATACAATACATACCAGGAACATTTCTTGGATCTCCTCCGAGGAATACTGTAATCCATTCAAGTAATTTTTGAGCCTTATGATTTTTAAAATATTTTTTGACTCCTTTGTGATAGTTTGAAAAAGCTTTCAGTCTTAGTCCGTTAGCTACCATACTTGGGGTGAAAAAATCAAATATTGAATTATAGGTACGATAAACAAATCCATCCATTGCAATATCATACTGTTTTTTGCAAACTTCAAGATACTGGCGAAGTTTTTCCGCACCATTTTCCTCTAATCTATCAAAGATTTTGTAATTTTTTTCTATATCGCTTGAAATATCAATAATTTCACCATCATCAAAGAAAACTCGGTATGAAGGGTCAAGCTGTTTCAGTTCTAAATAGTCTGAAGCATTTTCTCCAAATTCCTCAAAAAATTTTTCAAATGCTTGAGGCCACATGTACCATGATGGCCCCATGTCAAACTGGAATCCATCTTTCTTTAGTAAGCTAGCTTTTCCTCCAGGTTGCTCGTTCTTTTCTATTACCGTAACATTATGCCCTTCTTTAGCCAGCAAAGCTGAAGCAACTAAACCACCATATCCTGCACCAATAACTACAATGTCTTTCATTGTAATTCCTCCGCAGTTCTTTTACCTAGTAGATGCCTAAAGCAATCTTCTAAATTTTCGAATCTAAAATTATACCCCGAGTCTATTAATTTCGAAGAATCTACTTTGATGCTTGATAACGCTAAAACATCACCGAACTCTCCCAAGACGGTTTTCAAGGCAAATCCGGGGATTGGAATTAATCCAGTTACCTTTCCAAAATTTCCCCAAATTACTTTTGCAAGTGTTGAAGCCCACTCGCCTTGCCTAACTGGGTTTGGAGAGGCTACGTTAACTGGACCAGATAAATTATCATTGATAATAGAGTGATAGATTATATCAACAACGTCATCTATCGATACCCATGACCACCATTGCTTCCCTCCAGCAACAGGTGGACTTGATCCTAACTTGGCAGCATTTCCTAGCACTTGTAAGGCTCCACCTAGTGGAGACATAACAGGAGCAATTCTCAAGAAAACAACACGAACGCCGGCGTCAATAGCTGGTTGGGCTGCTTTTTCCCATTCACTAACAACATGTGAAAAGAAATCATTCCCGTTTTCTTCGTCTTCGCTAAGTAAGTCTTCTCCGCGATCTCCATAGTATCCTATTGCAGATGCGCAGACCAAAACTTTTGGAGGGTTATTCAACGAAGCTATATGTTCAGCGATAAGTTTTGTCCCATTAACTCGACTTTCTAAAATTTCTTTGCGTTTCCAGCTGGTCCAAGGTAAAGGAATCATTCCTCCTAGAGGTTTACTGATTGGTTCTCCAGCCAAATGAACCACGACATCCTTTCCAGACAGATTACTCACTGTATTTTTTTCTAAGTTCCATCCAAGCTCTCCTTTCTGCGGTCTACCTCTGACAATGTTTTCTACAGAGTGTCCAGCAGTAGTCAAGAATGGTTTGAGCTGTGAGCCGATTAATCCAGATCCGCCTGTCATTGCGATATCAAGAGGTTTTCCACTGTAATTTGATTGAGCGGTCAAATCGTTCTTAGTTATATTTCTTCGGTAGGCAAACATTTGTTTTATCTTTTGTTTTGTAAATGCTCCTCCAAAGGTTTCACCTAATACGCCCAAAGGTAATCTGTAATCTATTTTATCAGTCACTTTTGATGATTTAGAATCTATTTTTTCAAATAGATGTTTGTGATTCCATGAAGCAAATGGCCCACTTACTTGTTCATCAAAAAACTGTTTATTCTTGATATAATCATGATGCCTAGCCACCCAGGTTAGGGGTACAGGTCCTAAGTTCATTTGAATATGAACTTCACCACCATCTATTCCTCCATTTCTCTTCTTCACACTGACAGGGTCAAATGGAGGAGTCAATCTTTCGAATGCACCAGGGTTCTCGTGCCAACTGAAAAGTTGGTCAACAGGAACTGGTACCTCAAGTTCAGATTTGTATGTGCTAGTGGCCATATCAGTGCTATAAATTTTCTAGTGCACAAATTAGTATATAAAAGACCCAGCCTAGTGCCTAAGATTTGATAAAGTATTTTCTAGTGCACAAATGTATTATTTCTCGACGATATATCTATGCCAAGGGATGCAAAATTTTAGTCCTTGTACTTTTTTTCAAAATTAAACAACGATTACAATTAACTTGCATGCCTTTTAGCATAGCATCGTATTCTTGTTTGGTGGCTTCATGGCCACATAAGGTAAATCTATTTGGTCCTGGATAGTGTTTCTTTTTCATTAACTATTTGGACATCCATCCAAGCATTTTATCGATTTCTCTGCTAATCAAGATTAGAGTAGGTGCCCACAAGCCTACGAAAATACCTAATGATTGATCTTCATTTACAAAATATATGTATAAAGATCCAAAAATAGATATAAAACTAGCCCCAAGTCCGAGCTGCGAAACGATTCCCCCGTCGTATTGTTCCATAGTTTATATTCAATGTTACGATTAATAAAGTATTACTATGCATTAATGCATGGCAGTAGTAAAGAGGCATTAGTGCATAGCGCTACCACAAAGCATTAATGCTTCGTTCAAATGAAGTATTATGGCAAAAGAGCTTAATGCTAAAATTCAATCTAAAATAGTTGAATATTTAGAAAAGAGGACAGAGCAAAGTTCAATTACTGAAATATCCAGAGATTTAGACATAGGCCGAAATACAGTAGCTAAGTATCTCGAACTATTAAAATTTCAGGGATTGGTTGAACAAAGGTCTATTGGTCAAGCAAAATTATGGTCTCTTACAGACACCCCTTTTAATTCAGAAAAGTATGGGATATCAATCAGAGATAAGAAAGGCAGACACATTTATTCGTATGGAGCTAAAGCACTTTCAAAGTTCGGGTTTAATGAGGAAACGTTTCAGGGGAAAACAACATCAGAAGCTTTAGGGGAAGCTTATTCAGATGTAGATTCAAAAGCTTTTGAAAGTATAAAGACAATGCAACCTACAGTTTCTCATAAGGTATATAAGACGACCAAACATAGCTCTAAAGTTACGCAGTATTTTTTCCCCAATTTTAATGACAAAAATAAAGTTACGGGTGCAATTGGATTTGCAGTTGTTTCAGATATTAAATAATGGGTAAAAAGCATGCACCTTCTCTTATGCGCCAGATTCGCAGAGAGTTAAAACAAGGTAAAAGTCCAGATAATTTATTTCCGAAAGTAAAGTCAATTTCAGATTCTTATTATCGTTGCCTATCATTTTATCTGTTAATATCTTACTTATCTCCGAATGATCATAAATTTAAAGAAGCAATTAATTTGGCTAATAAAGATTTAGACAAAGTACAGCAATCATGGCGAAGAATAGAGCTATTAGGTAGTATCTCGAAATCTTTAAAATCAATTTCAGATAGTGAAATTAAACATCAGTTTTACATAGTGCTATTGGAGAAATTAGATCTGTCTCTTATACACATCTCCGAGCCCACGA
Source organism: uncultured Thermoplasmata archaeon (assembly GCA_964015055.1). Taxonomy (GTDB): domain Archaea; phylum Thermoplasmatota; class Poseidoniia; order MGIII; family CG-Epi1; genus CG-Epi1. The sequence continues at coordinate 14 of CAXHBG010000019.1, read as the reverse complement.
GACGTCAACAGATC
>CAXHBG010000018.1:0-16627 GCA_964015055.1 uncultured Thermoplasmata archaeon | reverse complement strand
ACCGTGAGCTTGACTGGATAACTACCAAGTACTGAAAAACTACTGAAACCACCTGCAGAACCAAATGTATGAGATACCTCTGAACCTGTACCAGTTTCGCCGTCACCAAAATCCCAAGACCAAGAAGTTATTGCTGTGTTCGATACAGACCAATCTCCATCATCATCTTGGGACCAAGCCCAAGAACCAGCTCCACTAAAATCGACAGAAGCTCCAGGGGAAACAACAGAAGCTTTAACAGAAAGAATCCCGTGAGGCACTCCTGAGCCTTCGTTAACTTCACCATGTAAGACTGTAATGTAAGTTAGTCCCTGATCGTTGTTACCAACAGCACCGTCATCATCTGTAACTGACAAGGAAACAATGTAGTCACCAGGGCTCTGATATCTGTGCATCGCCATTTTGGTAGTTGCTGTATTGCCATCTCCAAAATCCCATAAATATGAAGAAATTGAACCATCTATATCTTCTGACTGTGATGCATCAAATTGGATTTGGTCATTGAGATTTACAACACGCAGACCAGTAACTACATCGACAACAGCTGTAGGATTGATATTTGTACCTATAGCTTCATCTGTGTCGATGCAACCTGAAAACATTAGCAGGCCAACAATGGCCATCGAGCATATTTTTTGTATTTGATTTTTCATTTAGTTCACCGTTATTGTGAATTGAGAACCTGCGTTACATCCCGCAGGAACTTGAACATTAACCGATCTACCATCAGGTAGACCTACCGTCAAAACTTGACCAGAAACGACGCCCGGAGGGACCGTTATTGTCATACTGGTAGGCTCATTGGAAGGAACTGGAGGTACTGCTGCCTGAGGGGTAGGAGCTGGGGGTGACGCTGGATTTGGTGGCTGCTGGGCAAAAGGTGCAGACATAGGTGGTGCTGCTGCCGGAGGTTGAGCCGGAGCTTGAGCAGGAAAACCCCAATCGTCTTGTAGTTCTTCATCTTTTCCAATGAAAGATGTATATCCTCCATAAGCTATTGAACCGATTCCTCCCAATATAAGAAACATGAATATGTATTCATTAATTGTGGAGTACCGTGATGTAATTGTATCAGAGGCTAATCCTGAACCTCCGTTTTCATATCCTTTTAGGGTATAATCGCCGGTGCCATCTTGAACAACTTCAAATTTAATTATTACACTGTTTCCAACACCAAAATCTCCCATTATGTCTGAACCAAATCGGAAAGGCGGATCATTCTCTGATTTTCCGATTGTTTCTAACCAAACTAATGTTTTACCATTATCAAGCTCCATTCTTGCAATACTATCTGAAATAGTTATTGTATCTCCAATAGAATAGTCAGTGTACTTTTCTTGTCCAGATGAAGTATCAATTTGATCTACAAAATCTTGCCCTGAGATACACATCATCTTTGGAAAAATATAAGTTAACCCAAGAAGTCCGATAACTGCAAATACGACACCTACTGCAATAAATGTATTGACGCGCACACCACAACACTTTACCTGATAGATTTAAGGCTACCTGTAATCTAATTGTTGAATAGTTTATTCCTGTAGGCAGTAACAATTGCCACACCCACAACTAATATTCCGAGTACTACTGATATAGCCATGAAATTATCTGAAGAGCTTTCTGACTCACCATAAGCATAGAAAGTCGAATGTGTGGACAAGGAATAAGAGCCTGAATCTCCTACAGATCTTACTAATATCGTGTGATCTCCAGTAAATGATATATCTTTAGCATCAAGGGTAATTTTCCAATTAACGTATATTGATTCGTTATTGCTTGCTTCATATGATGCTTCTTTCCATGAACTGCCGTCAAGACTGTATTCTACCTTTGATAGTTCTAGCCCACGTCCCCAAGCAATACCTGAAAACTCATTAATGTCATTCCCAGACTGCCACCCTAGTTGATTGCTTGTAATGTGTGCTTGCAAATCAACATTAATATTTTCCAAGTCTGTATTTATTAGAGATGACTGAACTGCCTCATAAGCATCTGCCATACCCCAACCGAAGTGTCGATTCCAGTATGGGTCTAATTCTGGATAAGTGGCCCAAGGGCCTTCTTCAACGCCTTCTCCATCTGCTGAAGAAAGTGTTTCTTTTCTTTCGGCTGTTAAACGCAATATTTCTCTGATTTCAAGAGGATCCAATTCAGGATTTGCTTCTATCATCAAAGCAATTACTCCCGAAACTGCGGGAGTTGCGTAAGATGTTCCACTACCTCTTCCACTGTATCCGTTATCTGCTGCATCTTGACCGGGGATTCTATTGTAACAGCTACTTCTAGCATAGCATGCTTCAGCTTGGATAATATTTGTACCTGGAGCTGAGATGTCTGGTTTCATTTCGTTATATGGATTTCCATCGTTGTTATCTCTGCGAGGGCCTCTGCTCGAATATGAAGCAATACCGTCATCACCTCTATCTACAGTATTTTTATCATCCAAAGCTCCAACTGTTATCGAAAGACTGGAAGAGCCCATACCTGAAAGTCCGTCATTGTCTGAGCCTGAATTACCGGCTGCAACAGAAACCACTACACCAGCTAATGTAGCTTCATCCAAAACTTGTGAAAACATATCCGAACCATCAGAACCTCCGCTCTCATGTGAAGTAATTCCCCAAGATAAGGAGATTACATCAATCCCAAAACTTTCATTTCCTGCACCTGCCCAGGCTGTATCTTTGTTGTCTATAACCCAGTTCAGACCATCCATCGCGGACTCATAAAATTCTTGCTCCAAAATATAATTTTCAAAAGGACCTGCTCCAACAGCAGTGCCAATTCTAACATCAACTAAATCTGCATCAGGTGCTGAGCCCGTAAAATTGGAAGATTGACCGTTTGGTAATATTCCATTACTTACTGCCATACCTGCACATGCAGTTCCATGCTGATTTTGATCGTCAGGATCAAACGACCCATCGTCCTCTTGAAGAGAGGCGACACACAAGGCATCGTCAGAGCATACTGCGTCGTATCCTGCAATATTTTTACCGTCTAAACCCGGATGCTCATTATCAATTCCTGTATCAACCACAGCTATGTTAACTCCTTTACCTGTAAATCCTAAGTCCCAAGCACCAACAGGATAAACTGAAGAATTACTAGCTTTAATTGCTGGAGTTTGAACATCGCCATAGAAAACCACTTTGCTGTATGGCTCTACCATTAGAACTCCGGGGAAATTACTTATTGTTTCGAATAATTCAGCACTAACTGTACCCAATAAAAGTCCGTTTACTAAGCCTACATTGACTTTAACTGTTATACCCAAACTCTCCAGTAAAAATAAGTCCTCTTTTGTTGGTTGATGATCATACATTACTCCGATAGCATATTCATCATCAATAGTTTCCAACCAATCTACAATCTTATTTCGATTTAAATCTCTTGATGTACTTTCCCACCATAAGCTTTCTTCCCAATGATCCACCTTTACATTTGGAATTTCAGATAGTTCAGCTTTAACTTCTACTGGATTTGATATGCCTGATGCTGGCAATGAAATAAAAACCAACATTGCTGCTACCATTAGAATATTAATTCTTTCCACAATGTCCTATTTAGAGTATCTGATAAAAGTTTTTAGTATAACTACACTCTTTTAGAACAGTAAGGGCACATAGACCATTTTGAATCTACTTCTTTACCACAATTAGAACAGGTCTTCATTTCTCTTTCCTTCTTTTCAGGCGCTTTTGACCACAAATTAGTAGGTGGTGGAGGTGGTAAAGGTTCAGGCCAAATTACAGATATTCCTAAACTAAATAAGAATAATACTCCGGAAAGAATTTGTAATACTATATCTTCTGCAAAATATAGATTTAGAGCCCCTAAGAATGAAGCTAGGAAAAATGTCTGCCTCAGCATTCTAGTCTTTATACATTGAGTTTATTTCTTTAGCCCAATTTTCATTGATTTGTTTTCGTCGGATTTTCAGAGTTGGTGTCATCTCACTATTATCTATATCAAAATCTCGAGGTAAAATAGTGAACTTTTTAACTTGCTCAGGATTTGAAAATCTGGAATTTAAAGAATTAATCTGGGAATTTATCTCTTCGAATATTTCACTACTTCCTGTAAATTCGGAGATAGGTCTTCCTCTCTTTTCTAATTCTTTAATCTGTTCTTGCGGATCTTTGGGAACGTCATCAGGATTCATTCCGAGTTTATCACGAAGAATTGCTCCTCCATCGAGTGTTACAAGCCCTGTACAATAATTTCGAGAATCACCCACTAAAAAGAACTGAGAAACTAAAGAAATTGATTTCATTGTTTCTTCAATTACAAGAGGTGCTACGTTCTTACCATTCGAGAGGACATAAATTTCCTTTTTCCTACCAGTAATGTAGACATACCCTTGTTCGTCAACCCTACCCACATCACCTGTTTTTAGCCATTCGCCGTCAAAAACTTCGGAGTTTGCTTCAGGATTGTTATAGTAACCTTTCATTATGTTATCACCTTTGAATTGTAACTCACCATCGGATGCAACTCTAACCTCAGTTCCAGGGACTGTGATTCCAATTGAACCCGTTTTGTTGTTTTCCTTATTGTTAAAGGTCATTCCTGCTGTAGTTTCTGTCATTCCATATGCTTCATAGATTGGAATACCAACGCTATGGAATAAGTCTATAATTTCTGGATTAATTGGGGCGGCCCCGGTAATCGCATGGTTACAATTCTTAAAACCGGCTTTCTTTCTGATGATGCCTTTGAAAACATTGTTAAGGAGAGGTATTTTCAATCCTAAGCGTACAACAGCTTTAGACTCAATGGCAGCTTTAACATTTGAATAAACTTTTTCATAAATTCTTGGCACGCCCACAAAGAAATCAGGCTGAATTTCTTTAGCATAATCAATGATATGTAACGGGTTATCAACGATAGTCATATTCAGCGCGCTTGTTACGTGAGCATAATTATCACAAACTTGTCCAAAAACATGGGCTTGAGGAAGCCAAGACACATACTTATCGTGTGGATCTAGGGGCACAATATTATCAATTACTTGATTAGTAATAAAAGCAAAATTGTGATGAGTTAGCTCTACGCCTTTAGGATTACCTGTAGTTCCAGAGGTGTAGATTATTGAGGCTGTAGATGCCTTATCTATTCCTGAAATTCTTTTTGAAATTTCATCAATGTTCAATTTTTCTCCTTTAGATATAAAATCATCCCATGACATTGCCTTTGGATGATCCATCATTTGCTCACCCTCCATCATTATGACATGCTCTAATTCGGGAAGATTATCCATTATATTATGAAGTCTGTTAACTGGTAATTTATCATTATTACCACCCCATTGAGGATTATGTCCGACAAAAATAAATTTCGAACCTGAGTTAGATACAATCCATTCAACTTCTTCAGGAGAACACGTGTGGTAAACACTTACTGCCGTCCCGTCCACTGCATGAGATGCTGCATAAGACGCAAACCATTCCTTTCTATTGTAACTGTAGATACATACTCTATCTCCAACGTTGTGTCCAAGAGCTAACAAAGAGAGTGAAATTTTATCTACATATTCACCGTATTTAGACCAATTAAGAGTTTCCATATCCCCATTACTATTTTTCTGAGATATGGCAGGTAAGTCTCCGTGCTTTTCTGTGTTATAATTTATTTTTTCAGGTAAGGTCATCCAGCTCATGATATAGTTAGGCACTGAGATTATATTAAGCTATAGTCGCAGGAGCTTAGACTTAGCCATTATGAATTCTTCTTCAGAAAGAATACCATTTTCACGCATCTCTGCTAATTGAACTAATTTCGACATCATTTCGTCTTCAGTATTCTCTTGAGAAGTGTAAGACGTTTCTTCATATTCATTTCTCTCAAGTCTCCTTTGACTTGGAGATTCAGTACTCTCGATCACTCTAGCCTCTCTCGCAAGATTTCGTGCTTTCTGAATATTTGTTAGAAATTGCAAATAATTAGCATCGGAAAAATTTTTAGAAGCTAAATCATACATTTTCTTAGCTGCCGTGGTATCAAGATTATCATCTGCAGCTTTGATTATACTTTTCTTACAACCTGATAATAGTCTCTTAAGATATGGCTCTAAGCTGTAATTAAATATCCCTCCTTTATTTCCTAAGACAACGTTACCTCCGCCGCTTGCCATAACTCCTATTCTTGAGATCTCATTGCCAAAACCCCAAACTTTCCTACCTGACTTATTATATAAATTTACTTTATTTGGTGACTCACCCACAGATACAAAATCTGCAGTTTGAGCCATATCAATCCACAAAGGTTGCGAATCAAAAGTATTTTCCCAAAGAACTCTTGAGTTCTTAACGCAAAATGAAAATTTACGGTCGCTAGTAAGATAACCCAAATAATCTCCGTTTGCACTAATGCATGTCTTAAGAACTTCGGAACCAGTCTCCTTTGACCACAAAACACTTCCTTTTGTGTCATACATGTACAAATGGGAATAATCAGTTCCGGCCACAACGAATTCACCATCAGAAGTTATGTCTACTGAATTAACAGAAAAATCAGAATTACTAAGATGAACTTCCCACAACTTTTTACCCTTCCCATCATAAAGTATGAGTTTACCTTCATCTGTTCCTACGACAATCAAATTACCTCTAGAATTGATACTTGTAGCTAAAACAGAGCTTTCTAACTCCCTGTGCCACAGAGATTCGCCTTTCAGATTAACCAAATAAAGTACTTTTTGCGAACTACCCACTGCAATCTTTCCGCTGCGTGTAGAAACTGAAACATCATTTATCCTGCGGATTTTTTTATTGAACCATAACAATCTTCCACGTGAATTTAAAAAACCAAGACCATTTTTAGTTCCTATTGCTGTATACTTTCCATCAAAAGTCACTGACAAAGCGGACGGGGAAATATTTTCCCGGAATGACCAATTTGCAGGAGCTGGGCGCATGTTCTACGTGCTACTAAACTCTGAGAGCATTTAAATGTTTCTAAATTCTCAAAGGATTAAAACTGCCGCTGAAACCGTTGTACACCAGTATCCTTCCTTATCAACTTTAGCAGTCTGAATTATAGATTCAGTTTTCACAATTCGATTATCTATTTTCCATAATTCCCTTTTTTCATCCCAAGAAGCATCCGGATCAAAATTTACTCCATATGTTGTTGCTAACATTTCCGCAGCTAAATCTTCTACATATTCTTCCATAGAATAATCGTCCATTCCAACACAATGATGCTCTGATAAGTAACCGTAATGCTCATTGTCTTTAGGAATGGCTACACCCACTCCTGAACTAACCAAATCTCCAAATGTATTGCTATCTGAACGAGCTAAAACTACTGGGACTACTTGACCATGGCTAAGAATATTTGTCCCTTCCTCCTGTGTAACAAATTCACATTTTGGAGGTAAAATACTAGATACTGTAATAAGATTTAGTGAAGCTATGCCAGCTTCCCTCAAAGCAAGCTCAAAAGATGTTAGACGTTCCTTGCTAAGACCTTTGCCTTTCGTTAAAAAAATTTTTTTAGGGACCCAATCTTGAATTGACACAGATATCATTTCACTTAGTTCTATTTAATATTTAATTATAATTAACAAATTGACGAACTCAAGTACACAAAAATTATATAGTGCCCTCAAATCGATTAATGTGCAGAAGCAACTTACTAGAAGAATGGCTGGAGAAATTGTAATTTCTGAAAAGCCAGGAGACACCCTTAAGAAGTGGAGAACAATATTCAAGCTTTCTCAGAAAAATCTCGCCTCACTTTTAAACGTAAAACCTTCAGTAGTATGTGATTTTGAAAAAGGAAGAAGAGCATCTCCAGGAATAGGCACAGTACGAAAATTTGTAGAAGCCATGGTAGAATACGATAAAGCTCAGGGTGGTAAAATTGTGAATAGTATGTTTGCAAAAGATAATAATAATGCAGTTTACGACATAAGAGAATTTAACACTGGAACTGCCATTAGTAAGTTAATCAAGGATATTAATGGTGAAATCCTTTCAGGTAACGAAGACATATTAGAAAGGCCAATCTATGGATACACAATAGTAGATTCACTAAAAGCTATAACTACGTTCAATGTATTTGGAGATTTATACGGATGGTCTAATGAGAGAGCTATTTTTTTCTCAGGAGTGCATTATGGAAGATCTCCTATGATTGCAATCAGAGCACATCCTGTTAAACCTAGAGTTGTGATTTATATTAAGCCAAAAACCATTGACAAGCTCGCCAAAAAATTAGCTGAAATGGAAAGAATAGTTCTAGTTAAGACAGAACTCGATGAAGAGAAAATAGTTACAATACTAAAAAAAATTAATTAAGGAAAAATATGAGCGGAATCGTAAGTTATGGAGCGTATATACCCAGTCACAAAATAGAGACTGGAGAAATTGCATCTGTTTGGGGTGCGGACGGTAGTGCATGGGCCAAAAATTTGAATGTATATTCAAAATCAGTTCCCGGCCCGGATGAAGACGTTATCACTATTGCAGTAGAGGCTACAAGACTAGCTATGAAAAGAGCTAAACTAGGTGGAACAAATATTGGTGCAATATACACAGGATCCGAATCTCATCCTTATGCGGTAAAGCCAACATCAACAATCGTTGCCGAGGCCATTGGCGCAACTCCGAACCTTACGGCTGCTGATTTTGAGTTTGCTTGTAAAGCAGGAACTGCAGCAATCCAAACTTGTCTAGGAATTGTGGGAAATAATCAAGTCGAAAACGGTATAGCTATAGGAGTTGACACATCGCAAGGCGCTCCCGGTGACGCGTTAGAGTATAGTGCTTCAGCAGGAGGTGGAACTGTAATTATAGGTAACAAAAATGTAATCGCGACAATCAACCACACTACTTCTTACACTACAGATACGCCTGATTTCTGGAGAAGAGAGGGACAAAAATATCCAAGACATGGCGGTAGATTCACGGGTAAACCTGCTTTCTTCAAACATGTTATGATGTGTGGAAAAATGATTATGGATATGGCTGGAAGCAAACCTGAGGATTATGACTATATTGTTACTCATCAGCCAAATGGAAAATTTCCTATTCGTGCGGCAAAAAGTTTAGGATTTACTGAAAAACAGTATAAGACTGGATTGTTAACACCAAGAATTGGGAACACTTATTCTGGTGCAGTTTTCCTCGGTTTAGCTGCTATTTTAGATATAGCTAAGCCAGGGGATAGGATTCTCGCTGTTGCCTATGGTTCTGGAGCTGGAAGTGATGGATTTGATTTAACTGTCACAGACGAAATTACAAAAATGGACCGCAGTGAAACGGTGGAGAATATGATTTCAAGAATGGAAATAATTAATTATGCTACATATGCTAAATACCGTGGAAAACTAAACATGGGGGATTCAAAATGAGAGACGTAAGTATTATTGGAGTTGGAATTACTAAATTTGGAGAACTTTGGGACAAATCACTGAGAGAATTAGGTTTAGAAACTGGACTTGCTGCAATAAATGATGCAGGAATAACTAGTAATGATATCGACGCTTTGTATATCGGGAATATGGCAGCAGGATCTACCTTACAACAAGAACATGTAAGTGCACTAATTGCAGATTATTGCGGATTAGCTAATCAAAACATTCCAGCTACGAGAGTCGAAGCTGCTTCCGCATCCGGAGGTCTGGCCATCAGGCAAGCTTACATGGCAATTGCAGGTGGATTTATCGATATAGCAGTTGTTGGTGGGGCTGAAAAGATGACTGATGTAAGTGATTCTGAATCTTCATACACTGTTAGCATGGGTTCGGATGAACAATGGGAAGCTAAAGCAGGAGCAACATTCACTTCGCTTCATGCAATTATAGCTCAAAATCATATGCTTGAGTATGGTACTACTAGAGAGCAGTTATCTTCTGTAGCTGCAAAAAATCATTACCACGCTTCGCTGAATCCAATGGCTCAATTTCCTTTTGCGCTAGACCTTTCAGCCGTAAGTAAATCAGGAATGGTATCAACGCCTTTAAGGATGTTAGATTGTGCACCTAATAGTGATGGAGCTGCTGCTGTTGTCTTGTGTGCTTCTGACAAGGCAAATAAGTTCACTGATAAACCAATAAAAATAATTGGATCTGGTCAAGCATCAGATACCTTGAGCTTACATCATCGAAAATATTTACATAGACTTCCTGCAATAAATATTGCAGCCAAAAAAGCATTTGAAGACTCTAATAAGAATCCTGAAGATTTAGATCTTATAGAAGTTCACGATAACTTTACCATTTCCGAAATCATAGCTCTTGAGGAAATTGGAATATTCAAACGTGGTGAAGCTGCCCAGAAGAGTCTTGAAGGTGAAACTAAATTAGGTGGAACCATACCTACAAACACAAGCGGGGGTTTGAAAGCTAGAGGTCATGCCCCTGGTGCTACCGGAATCGCTCAAATTATAGAACTTGTTAAACAATTACGCGGCGAAGCTGGAGAACGTCAAGTCAAGGGTGCAAAGTTAGCCTTGGCAGAGAATCATGGTGGTACTGCTGCCACAGCAGTTGTCCACATTTTGGAGGCTGAATAATGTCTGTACCAAGATTTTGGAGAGAGTTAGATACTAGATATAATTTAATTGGTTCATACTGTAAGATAACTGATACATATCATTATCCACGAAGAAGTTTTAATCCTGAGGCTGGAAGAGAATCCATCGGAAGTATGGAGGACTACCAATTCAAAGGAACTGGTACTGTAGTAACTCCTACCGTAGTTCACCAAGCCCAAACAGGATATGAAATGTTTGGACCTTACTGCATGGCAATTATTGAACTTGATGAAGGTCCAAGAATAACATCACAAATAGTTGACTGCAGACCCGATAACGTAAAATCTGGTATGAGAGTAAAATCTGTATTTAGAAAATTGGGTGAAGATAGTGAAAGTGGAATACTTCATTACGGTACGAAATTTATTTTGTTTGGAAACAATTCAGACGATGAGTTAGATGAAGATAATATTGACAACGTAGAACTTTAGCTAGAAACTTATATATCTACTAGTGAAGAGTAACAAATCCGAATGGTTGACAAAAATAGTGAATTAAAAGACCCAAGAGAATGGGTAAAAGACTTAGACATAGAGTCTACAGAAGATATTGCAGTTCCTAAATTGCTTGTTGACCAAGTGATAGGTCAAGAGCAAGGTGTTGAAATCGTTAGAAAAGCTTCTGAACAGAAGAGACATGTAATGCTAATTGGAGATCCAGGAACTGGAAAGTCAATGCTTGCAAAGTCAATGTCTGAGTTACTTCCGAAAGAAGAACTACAAGATGTCCTAGTCTACCATAACCATGAAGATAATAATGAACCAAGGGTAAGAGTTGTACCTTCTGGTAAGGGTAAGGAGATAGTACAGGTTCAAAAAGCTCAAGCAATGATAGAAAAAGAAAAGAAGGCTAAGTCTCAAATGTTAATTGTTTTTACCGTTGTAGGGTTTGGTATTTTGTGGTTTATTACTACTGGTTTTAGTAATCCTATGATTATTTTTTACAGCTTAATTGCTGCAGCTTTCATATTCATGGCAATGCGATACACCAATCAGCGTAATGATACTGCAAATGTTCCAAAGGGATTGGTATTGCACAAATATGAGGCAGAAGCTGCATTCATAGATGCTACCGGAGCTCATGCAGGAGCATTGTTAGGAGATGTAAGACATGATCCTTTCCAGTCAGGAGGACTAGAGACTCCTGCTCATGACAGAGTAGAAGCAGGTGCGATACACAAAGCACATAGAGGTGTCTTATACATAGATGAAATTAATTTGCTAAGGATGGAATCACAGCAAGCACTCCTAACTGCTATACAGGAAGGAGAGTTTTCGATCTCTGGGCAATCTGAAAGATCTGCTGGAGCTATGACGAAAACTGAACCCGTACCTTGTGATTTCGTTTTAGTTGCCGCTGGAAATTTGGATGCTATCCAAGGAATGCACCCTGCTCTTAGAAGTAGAATACGAGGATATGGTTACGAAGTTTACATGAACTCAACAATTCCTGATTCACAAGAAAATCGAGAAAAATTAGTACGCTTCATAGCCCAAGAAGTAGCTAAAGATGAAAAGATTGGACATTTTTCAAAGGGAGCAATTGGAGAAGTTATACACGAAGCTCAGAGAAGAGCTGGAAGACAAAATCATTTAAGCTTGAGACTAAGGGAATTAGGTGGCCTGGTAAGAGTAGCAGGAGATGTTTCAACAGAACTAGGAGAAGACACTGTTACAGCTGAACATGTAATGACTGCAAAAACTATTGCTAAGCCTTTAGAACAACAAATTGCCGACAGATACGTAGAAAGAAGAAAAGACTACAAAACTTATTCAGTTAAAGGCTCAGAAATTGGAATGGTCAATGGATTGGCAGTTATGGGAGCTAACTCTGGAATGGCTGAAATGGCTGGTATTTTAATGCCAATAGTGGCTGAAGTTACTCCTGCTCAATACAAGAACCACGGTAGAGTTATTGCCACCGGAAAATTAGGTGAAATTGCAAAAGAAGCCGTGGAAAATGTTTCAGCCTTAATTAAAAAGTACACTGGAGAAGATATTTCTAAATATGATATACACGTTCAATTTGTTGGGGCATATGAAGGAGTAGAAGGTGACTCTGCATCTGTATCTATTGCAACTGCAGTAATATCTGCTCTTGAGAACGCAGAAATTGACCAAACTGTAGCTTTAACTGGTTCATTAAGCGTTAGAGGGCAAGTATTACCTGTTGGAGGTGTGACTGCTAAAATTGAAGCCGCAGCTGAGTCTGGAGTTACGAAAGTACTAATTCCTTCTATGAACGCCCAAGATGTTTTACTGGATTCAAAATACCAGGATATCATAGAAGTAATACCCGTTTCAACACTGAAGGAAGTCTTGGATAACATTCTAACTGCCAGCCCAAGTAAGGAAGGATTATTGGATAATTTAACTAAATATATTCCGAGTTCACAATTCTCAAACGAAGTGAAAAAGCCTTCTATCTAGAAAACTAATATTTTACCATGTTTTTCTAGGCATGAAGATAGCTCATCAACATTGTCAGAAACTGCAACAATAGAGGTACCTAAATGTGCAATTGATGAGACTGCCCCTAGTGGTATTTCATCTAGAATCTCAACAAGATTTTCGTTAATTAACCCCGATTTTTCAGTAAAAATACGTCCAGCTTTTATAACTGAACGAATATCATATTCTGTATTATTCAAATTCGAAGATACCGTATTAATAATCTCTGACCATTCAGGATTAGATATGATGTCCGAAGTATTACGGCCTAAGCCTGATACGCAAACCACCAATTTAGAATCAACTGCATGTGTGTCAGTTTCTCCGCTAGACCCTGGTGTTAATCTTTCAACAACTAATGGAAAATCTCCTTTGTCAAGTGCAGATGAAATCGCAACTACATCGCCCAATCCCGTTTTGTATTCTATTTCAGACTGATGAGATGCTACAGTACAATTCTTTAGATTTTTATCTAACTCAAGGCAAGCTGCTAAAGCTGATGCTCCGGAAATTCCAAAACCCGCGCCTACGGGTAAGTCCCTCCTCAAATATACGGATAATCCTTTGTTACCGTATCCCAATAACTCTATAGCTCTAAGAACAACTGGATCCTCTACTATCTTGTTTTCAATAATAATGGTATTTCTTTCACCTTCATTATTTTCATCTACTATGGAGCAATAAACACCTTTAGGTAAAACAATTCCTAAACCCGTGGAACCCATTTTCAAGGGGTCTGCGTGATTATGTATTGCAAAAGTTAAACTGATATGTCCCGGCGCAAAACTCATATTATATTTTCGTACAAACCAATTGTTTCATCAATTGTATTTTCCCAAGTCCTCCTTTGAGTAGCGTAATCATAAGCCGATTTAGATATTGAGTCTAATTTTTCTTCATTATTTATTAATTTTGAAACTAATTGTGATAATTTACCTGGTTTAGCTAAAAAAGCATTACCTTTAGTAGCTTCTCTTACAGAAGGAAGATCTGTGGCAAAAACAGGAAGATTGCAACCCATATACTCATATATTTTTAATGGAGAAAAACCATAATCCAAATTAGGATAAGGCGCAAGGCCGATGTCGGCTTCAACAAGTAATCTAGGAACTTCTTCCCTACTCAATCGCCCAATATGATGTAGATTATCTATTAAGGGAAGATTTTTACCATATCCGCCTCCAGCTACAATCACACTTAGGGAAGGATTATCTTTTGCAATAGATATTATTTCATCGATTCCATGCCAAGGACCCAAAGCACCCACAAATACTGCCAATTTACCCTTAATTCCAAGTTTATCTTTAATACCTAGAGGTTTGGAATTTGGGACAAATAAATCAGCTTCATATCCGTTCTGAATAACTATAAAATCTTGAGCTTTAGAGTTCCACTTTGTTATTTGCTGTCTTAAAACTGCACTAACCGTAAATCCGCCGTCTGCTTTTTCAATCTGATTATAACAAGACTCTATTGCTTTCTTGTTGTAAAGCCAATACTTGGCAAATTTTGTTGCTGATCTTTCAGATCTAATCCAATTATCGTCTACTTGTAATATCGATTTAACTCCACATTCATTAGCGGCCCTAACGCCCGAACCTGCAAAAATATATCCTCTATCGTGAACTAAATCATAGTCATTGTTTTTCAATTCTCTCACTGCTGACTTATAAGAATTATAAGTGAATATTAATCTTTCAAATGGAATTTTCGGATCATTAATCGATAAAAATTTTAGATTAGAATCAAACTCTTTGTTTAATTGATTAGAATCATAACGACAAAGTAAAGTAATCTGAATTCCTCTCTTAGCCAGGCCATTGGCCAACGCTAACTGATGCAATGTTTGGCCAAGCGTATCTGGAACCCTAACAGAAGGAGCTACCATTAGAACTTTCATAAATATCCATAATAGACAGGTTTTAGAACTACCGCCATGGGCTGTTGTGGCAAATATATGTGTAATTTGTGATAGGGAATTCTTTAGCCCATTCGATCAAAGAGTCTACAAAGAAGTCAAAACTATGGTTAAAATGGGACACAATGTGGAAATAATTACTCCGCATAAAAGTACTAAGCAAAAAAAGATTCATAATATTATTGTACATTGTATTGATAAAAAGGCTCCACTAGGTTTTACAGGTATAAAAATAATAAAGAGAGCACTTCAGAAAAAATATGACTTATTTTACTGCCATGAATTTGATCCATTGATTTATGGCTGGTTACTTAAAAAAATTACAAAAAAACCTGTAGTGTGGGACTGTCATGAATATTTAGTTCCTATGAAGAGGGAATTGCAAGGTAAACTATCTGCCCTATTGGCTAAGAATATTATTAAATTTGCAGCGCCAAAAATCGATCATATTATTACTGTTGACAACATCCTTGGAAGACAACTTCAAGAATACAACTCAGTAACAGTAATTCCTAACTATCCAACCATTTCAGACTTTCCATTGCTTGAAAACAATACCAAAAATAAAGTACCAAATATACTCTACGTAGGAAGCTTAACTGAAGAGAGAGGGCTTAAAAAAATGATTAAAGCTTACAAAATTGTAAGAGAAAATTTTGAAGCTAAATTAACTATAATTGGAGGTTTTTACGATATCAGCTTAGAACAATGGGCCAAAAATTACGACTCAAAATATAATTTAAAAATAAATTGGAAAGGCTGGATTAAATATACTGAACTAGCTCCACACTTTTCTGAAGCTGATATAGGGCTATGTATACTACAAGACTCTAAAAGATATATGAAGGCCATTGCTACAAAAGTTTACGAATACATCATAATGGGATTACCAGTAGTAACTTCCAAAGGCCATATGTCGGATAAATTACTTAAAAAGGAAAAATACGGAATCTCCGTTGACTCATCTAATGAAAATGCAATTGCCGATGGAGTTCTAACTTTACTGAACCAAAACACAAATAAAGGAATGAATAAAGAGAAAATTTTATCTTTGAGAAGTAGGTATGTGTGGGAAAGAAGGGAAAATAAAATAAACAGAGTAATTAAAAAATTAGTATAATATTTTATACACGGTGAGAATATGTCAAATGAGTTATTCACTCATTAATCTGGAGAGCAAGTAAAAAAATGTCTAATTCCCCTGGAAAATATGGAAACGTAAGAGAGTTTTTGGATAATCTTGGTAATGAGAAAATAAAAATTTGTAAGAATTGCGGCACTGTATTTAGTTACCAAAATGAAACTACAATATTATGCCTTTCATGTGATTTTGAAGAGGAAGTTAGTACATTACCTGCTGTCGTTGAAATAGAAGACGAATTTGAGATTGCACAACCTGAGCCAGCTGTTGTTGCTGCGCAGCCCACCATCTTAGCTGCTGAACCTGTGGTAGCTGAAGTCGATATTGTTGAGAGTACTACTGATTGGGATATGGATTCTTTTGATGATATGGAAGCTGAACCTGTTGTAGAAGAAGCTGCTGAGGCTGAGCCTGTCGTAGAAGAAGCAGTTGAGGCTGAACCTGTTGTAGAAGAAGCTGTTGAGGCTGAACCTGTCGTAGAAGCGGTTGAGGCTGAGCCTATTGTCTGTCTCTTATAAACATCTGACGCTGCCGACGACTTCGACTGTGTAGATCTAGGTGGTCGACGTATCA
>CAXHBG010000017.1:0-17547 GCA_964015055.1 uncultured Thermoplasmata archaeon | reverse complement strand
TGCATCCTTCAACATAATACTCACATGAACCATCGTCTACTTCGGCTTCAGAATTGTAATTTTTAGCATCTGGATCCATACATCCTTCAACGTAATATTCACACGAGCCATCTGAAAATAATGCCTTATGTTCATAATTTTTTGCGTCCTCGTCCATGCATCCTTCGAAAGGAAGCTCTGAACCCATAAAATACCAAGTTATTCCTGCAACCCAATTGTCGTTAGGTCCATAAGCTCCGACACTATTGTTGTAAATTACAGAACCTGCCTTTGGTCTGAAATCGTAATTGTAAGGGCCGATTAACTGAGATTCAACACTCCCATTGTCGTCAACATATCCATTGTAATTAATCGATGCATTGTACCCCCCTTGAACTGGATAATCTTCGAATGAACCTGTTCGGTGTGCTGCAATTCTGTCTGCAGCGTTAAACTCTGTTATCGAATTTTCATTACCAAAGCCATTTTCATAAAGAACAATTATATTATTTTTTCCATAATCTTCTCCAAAGACGGTATTGTTGTGAGTGGTGTGGTAATCTCCTTTGACCATCAAACCTGCAGAAACATTCCATAGTACATTATGGTGCACAGTTGCATTTCGCCCCTCATTAGTACCTCCCGCAGGGCCATCCATTCGAATTCCATATTTTTTAGTGTCGTGAATCCAATTGTAAGCAATATTGGCATCTTTTTGTTCTGCCATCATCATCTGTACAACTGCTCCATCACTCTGTAACAAACCGGTGTTCCATATTTCGTTATACATTACGGTTGGTGCATCGCCTATGGAAACTGTGGCTGAAGCTCCAGTCAAATGAATTATATTATTTGAGAAATTAGCATCTTTTCCGTTTTCCATAATCGTAACCATTAGGCCAGGAGTATCACTAACAGACCAATCAATGTGATAAAAGTAAGAATTCCTAATTGTGTTATTATGAGATTGTAAAGCTGCCCCGTGAAACTCAATAGCTGTACCATCTGTGTACAAAAATGATGAATTTTCAACAATACATCCTGAAGATTTATCAAATCGAGTAACCCATCTCTCATCTACATTTTCACCAGCAATATTCAATGATCTCTTAGAGGTACTTGGATACAATAAATGACTATCACTAACCGTACAATTATCACAATTTTCAAATCTAAAAGTGTTAGCGAAAAAATCTATATTTTCTAATGTAATTCTGTCACCGCTCTCAGATGAAAATCCGTAAGCTTGAGTTTTCACTCGTATGTTTTCCTCACTAGGATCTACACCCTCGGGAGGCATAAAATACAGTGTATTATTTTCATTGTCAAAAAACCATTCGCCTGGAGAATCGATCAATTCCAGCTTACCTTCTAAAAAATAATAATGGTGTTTAGTCTTCCAGCTAGAAACTTCGTCATAACTAAACGAATTATTGTCATTATCAAAACTAGTTATATTTCTACTCCAAGTTCTGAAAGAACCCACATTCAAAATAGCTATTGCTCCGGTAGGATCAAATCCACTCTCATTCAATCCAGTAATATCAATTAGCTCTCCGTTATCATAAGGATAGACCCAATTTCCGTCTTCATCCTTATATTTATTTGAATCCATCGATCCTTCAGCCCAAGATATCGACCTGTTAAATACGGAACCATCTGAAAAATTTGCATTAGGCCAGCGTGCTGGAACCATTTCTTCAAAATCGACAAATAATTGCCATGCATCGTCGCTTAAATTCGTCTGATATATTCCGTCTTGGAATAGTGACCATTCCCCACTGAGATCGTCTTCTATGTCTCGAGAACCATCAATAACTACTTTCTCATTTTCTGCGGCTTTAAATATTAGATCATTTTTGTTTTGAATAGAAATTGATTCTCTGTATATCCCATGTGATATAACTACGGTATCTCCATCATCCATTGCATCAGCTGCTTTAGCTATACTCGCAAATGGGCAATTAGCTGAACCTGAATTATCATCATTACCGTTAGCTTTATTGACATAATAAGGCGATTCATCGTCTTTGGTTTCATTTTCACAATCATCATCGACTTGTGATCCAAAAAATGTGACTACTGAAGAACGGGTACCACTGTCAGAATTATCAAAACTGACCAACGGAGCAAAAAGAAGCATTATGGCAATTATTACATTCAATATCTTTTTCATGTCTGTATTATTAAATCCCATTATTGATACCTTCTCATACGGTTTACACCAATTATTGTCAAAACAGATACAATAGGCGTCAAAATGTTAGAAAATTCAGGAATTGCAGCACCGCTATTTTCATGCCAACTTATCTCATCGCCAGCATATGCTGCTGAAACAACGTCCAAATTTCCATCGCTGTCTATGTCTCCAACAAAAACACTCGATACTCTGTTTATGGAAGACGCTATGTTGCTAGATGTCCATCCGGCGTCAGGTGTTCCGTCATTCAAGTATAATTTAACTTTACCACTTGATTGATCTGTGGATGATATTATGTCAATATCTCCATCGTAATCAATGTCAACTGGGAATAGGGATGTTGGCTTAGTTGGAGTACCAATTTCATAAGTTGTCCAAACTGCATCTTCTGGTTCGCCATCGTTAAGATGCCAAGAAATTTTGTTAGCAGTGTACGCGCCTGAAATTACATCAATATCTCCATCATTGTCCAAATCTGCCGTAGCAACAACGTGAGCATCTGTTAGTCCTCCCTTAATTTTGGTCATTGACCATGTGCCATCATCTGGAGTTCCATCGTTTTCATACCAGTATATTTTATTTGTTTGATCTGCCTCAAGAATATCTAAATCTCCATCTCCATCGATATCTGCTACTGTTACATCATATGATTCTTTACTACTAGAACTTGAAACCACATCATGTGAGGTCCAGCCACCATTATTGGGTGAACCATCATTCTCAATCCAAACTACATGACTTGTCATAAATAATGCCGCAACGATGTCCAAATCTCCATCGGTGTCAATATCTGCTACATGAACTGACATGGCTCCATCGGCATCCGAACCACTAATTACTGTGTTTGTGGACCATACTCCATTGCCTGGCGTTCCATCATTTATGTGATACAGAATCTTATCACCACTTCCATCAGCTGAAATTATGTCCAGATCACCGTCGTCATCTATATCTGCTACAAAAAGGTCTTCTATACCATTACCACTGTAATCTTTAACAATATGATGCGTCCATCCTCCATTTGAAGGGGTTCCATCATTCTCATACCATGCTACTTGATTATCATTATATAATGCAGCAACAACATCTAAGTCGCCATCTCCGTCAATGTCTCCGACATGAACTGCTTCAGCACCGTTAGCTGCAGTGTTGATGTTCCTAGATGTCCAAGTGGGACTGAGTGCAAAATTGGCTGTATTTTCCCACCAAGCTAACTCGTCACCAGTGTTTGCAACGCCCAGAACATCCAAATCTCCATCCCCATCAATATCTACTACATCCACATTTCGTGCTTGAAGAAATGAAGTATCAATATCATGTTTTATCCAGCCATTTACGGTTATAACGCCTGTCATTGAACTGTGGTATTCACATTCATACTCATATGTGCCGGATTCTGTAAATGTAAAAGACCAATTTCCACCACTTGCTATATTTCCTGAATCAAAAGAGGTTGGACCACTAGTACTAGTAGCTGTATGGCCCATTCCATCATTATTTGTCCAGGTAATAGTATCTCCAACATATATTGTAATCTCATCAGGATCGAAGTCCATATCATCTGTAATACTTACATCGTTATTTGCAGCTCCGTCGTTTTCAAACCAAGCTATATCTCCTCTAGTTGTTGCTGAGGCTACAACATCAATATCTCCATCAAAGTCAATATCTACTGCATGTACACCCCATGCTCCGTTGTAATTTGAATCTATTTTGTATGATGTCCAAGTCCCTTCAGGATTACCACTATTTTCCCACCAAAAAACATCGTCTGCTGGATCTCCACTTCCCCCATCTGAACCTACAACATCCATATCACCATCATTATCCATATCTATAGCATAAACTGAGTGAGGTTCACTGAGATCTGTATCAATATTATGCTGATCCCAATTAGCGCCAGAAGGACTGCCATCATTCTCCCACCAAGCTACAAGGCTATTAGAATCCTCAGCAGCTGCAATTACATCAATATCTCCATCGCTATCGATATCCTCAGTATACACTCCCATAGCTCCGTCAATATTTGAATCGATGAGAACTGCAGTCCAACTATCATCATCTGGGCTGCCATCATTTATGTACCATTTAATTTTTCCATTAGTTCCACCTTGGCCTTTTCCTACCGCAACTACGTCCATATCGCCATCCTCGTCAAAATCTGCGGAATGGACGTGCCAGGCTTCCTTAAGATCATCATCAATTGTATGCCCATCCCAGCCCCCATTGGAAGGTGTTCCATCATTCTCCCACCATGCTATATCATCACGAGTTCCAGCTGCACTACCTAGAACATCCATATCGCCGTCACCGTCAAGATCTACAATATGTATTGAACATCCTCCTCCGAAAGAACCTGCTATTGTATGTTCAGTCCAACTTGGATCTGAAGAACCATCGTTTTCCCACCATTGCACTGCACCATCTGCCCTAACTGCAATGACATCGACATCTCCATCATTATCAAGATCTCCTGTCTGTACATCCCATGCCGCATTGAAAGCATCGTCAAGGCTGTGTTTTGACCACGTTGGTGTTGTTCTAGATCCAAATTCACCCACTACCCAAAAACCATCTGAGAAATCTTCCGAATCATCCCAAGAAATTAAATGATAATAAGCCTTGAAAGTGTCATTTATCTTCGGAATACTCAGCTCTAATTCGTTGCCGTAAGATGCTGCTAATACTTGATCAGAGAATTGCCATGACCAGTCGAAAGTATCATTTCCTACAAAATTGTACAATTTGGCTGAGTTGATGATACCGTTTTGTCCCATTATTTCTATTAAATTGTCCGCATGAAAAGTATCATTTACTTCAAAGCCAAAGTAATCTGAAGTGTTGGTGTCTATGAAAATGTAAATTGTATCCTCACCATTCTTTTCAGGTAAGTTTGATGGACCTGAAATTGGAGTCACAGTATTTAATCCACTACCTGGAACATAAGAATCAACTGGCATTTGCTTTGCATGCCTCATTGGAACTATAGAACCACCCAACATTTCTCCATAAACTTTAAGATAGAAAAAAGAATTTGCACCATCAGAAATTCCTTTATAGTTTTCGATATCAACGTTAGGATTTTCAGTAATTAGTGGTGAATTCTGGTATTCATTCCAATCACTATCTGGATATTTTTCTACAATATTCCAATCGTCAAAATAGCCATCTATAACCAAATTACTTGTAGACGAAGGAACTTCTGGGTCCCTTTGTAATGCGTTAATTGCATCCCTAATAACTATATCGTCCGTATTTATACCTAATATTATTTCGCTAATATCTGTATCTGCTTGTCCATCTGAGGTTTGCCAAGCTATTCTTTTGGGACTTGACTGGGTTGAAGAAATATCAAACAAAGGAACCCTACACTCAGTATACTTTGATTTTGCTGCAGTTTCAACATTACTTATCGGAAAGAAAGAATTCCAATCATTGTTCTCTCTAGTATCATCAAAACTGTAAAGTACTGAACTCATAATTGTTACATTTGTACTGGCTGGACTCTTCTTACCAAAAACTTCAACCATGTAATCAGCGCCCATTCCAGGAACAAAATACCCCGTTTCTGAAGATTCATCGGTATCTATAAAAATTCGAAGTGTGTGCCCATCTGGGGAAAAAAAGAGAGGCTCCTTAGTAACTGTTAGAATTGACAAATAAACCTCATCCTCAAATGTAGCAACAGCTTCTAAATCTATATTTGAATTTGAAGACTCTACTATTAGTTCTTTAGTTTCAATATTAGCCCAATCACCTGCGTTACCGTCAATCTTAATCTCATCACTGTTAGATGAACTGTCATTCAGATAATAAATGCAGCCTCCTCCCAATAATAATGCTACCAAAATTACTACAATTGATGTACGTACAGGCTTCCTTTTACGAGATTCTAGTTCGATCTTAGAATAGCCTCCCACTCCTTTGCCATCTTTTAATCCATTACCATTCGTCAGACCGTTACCATTTGTCAGACCGTTACCATTTGTCAGACCGTTACCGTTTGTTAATCCGTTGCCGTTCGTTAATCCGTTGCCGTTTGTGAGACCATTACCATCTTTCAAACCATTACCATCTTTCAAACCATCATCTTCCATAGCCTCAGTTTAGTACGTAGGGCAGTATAAATCTCTATTCGGAGAAATACTTATTTGATATGCTTGCTATAGCGAGATAGTGAAATACATTTTAGCGATTGTAGCGTTTGCATTTTTGGTCTTTTCTGCCCAACCTAGTGAAGCTGTCGAAGTATTGCATACATATGATAGCATGAAAGATGATACTCAGGAATTAGCTAGTCAATACCCAGATATTGCAATATATTCTGAACAAGGAATAAGTACAGGGTTAGATTTGGAAATATTTTCGGTAGATGTTGCTCTTAATATTAATGAGTTAACTGATGAAGAGCTAAATGCATTACCAACAATGTATGTCGATGGAACGCATCACGGCAATGAAGGAATGTCTGCTGAAGCTTCTTTCCTATTCTTACAGGACGTACTTGAAAGAAGTGCTGCGGATCCTTCATATCTTGAAGGTAAAAGATTAGTCGTAACTCCTTCGGTTAATCCTGACGGGTATTTCATAGATTGTAGAAACAATTGGAACAGTGTTGACCTTAACCGAAATTATCCATACATGTGGGGGATGTACGGTACTAGCGATACTAGAGGATCATGTCCTGCATCGGGAACGTACAGAGGTCCAAGTGAAGGAAGTGAAATTGAAACACAAATCAATATGGAAATGATGCGTAACATGAATTTATATGTTTATTTCTCGGCACACACTGGCTCAAATGATATAGTACTGCCATGGAAAATTACTGGAGAATTTGCAGTCCCTATCGCTGATTGGGATTTGTATAATTATTTCTTAAATGAATCGGCTAATGTGTCTGGACTCGCTTACAGGGACCCTGGAGGTGCAGGAGAATCTATAGCATGGGGCTACGGTGCGAGAGCTGCACTAAGTTTGATAGTTGAGGTCGATGACATGCAATGGTCGCCAATTGTATCAACGACAATCAGAGGCGCTTTGAGTAATGAACTACTGATGTATGACCTAGCATGGGAAAACTTAAAACTGGTAGGAGGACATTTACAGATTATTGATGAAACATACAATTCTGTTACTGTACAGAACATGGGTTGGGGTGCAGCTTACAACGTAACTGCTGGGGATGAAGTAATTGAAAAGATTGAAAGAAATCAAATAATTACAATATCTAAAAATTCTAACTTCTTGCAATATAATAGGCTGATTCATGAAGGTGAAGAAGCTGATTTAACTCTTATTAGCATGAATCTGACCTCATTACCAAATCCTGAAAATGGGGACATGCCATCAATCGGCTTTATTTCAGCCAGTCTAACTTTACTAGCAATAGCAACCTCGAGGAAGAGAAATGACTATAATAATTGAGAATAACGAAAACATAAGAACTATAGTCTTAAACAGGCCTGAAAAATTAAATTCAGTAAACTTGAAAATGGCTACAGAATTAAATCAAGCTGTAAATAATGCAGCTAACGATAAATCTGTCCAATGCTTAGTAATTACTGGGAGTGGAAGGGCTTTTTCTTCAGGTGGAGATGTTAATGAAATGGGGGAATATCTACCTAAAGCTGGTGACTTATTTTATGATTTAACAGAGCAAATACATTCGATATTTTCTACGATCTTAAGAATGGAAAAACCTGTCATTAATTCACTTAATGGAGTTGTTGCTGGTGGATCTTTAGGATTTGCCTTAGCTGGCGATTATCGAATCGCTTCAGAATCTGCAAAGATTTTGAGTGCACATTTCAAAAGAGGCTTTGTGCCTGCTGGAGGTGCAACGTATATTCTTCCAAGATTAATTGGTCTTGGAAAAACTCAAGCTCTCTTTTTTGGTGGTAAGACTCTAAACTCTAAAGAAATGCTGGAATGGGGTTTAGTGCATGAGGTTGTAAGTGATGAACAACTCAAACAAAGAACTATGGAAATGGCAAAGGAAATTGCGGCAGGACCAAAGACAGCTTTAGCAGAAACAAAAAAATTACTGCTTGAATCTGAAAGTCTATCATTAGATGAAGAACTTAAAAGAGAAAGAGAAAAGAACCGAGACAGCGGAAATAATGGGGACGCCGTAGAAGGAATCAAAGCATTTTTAGAAAAAAGAGAACCTGAATTCGAGTAAAATGGAAATAAAAGTCGCAGATACTGAACTAAAAGAAATAACTAGTATATTTTATCGAATATTAATTCCCAGACCTATTGCCTGGGTATCAACTATCTCTAAAAAAGGAATAGATAATTTAGCTCCGTTTTCATTCTATGGCGGCGTAACTGCAAATCCACCAATTGTTTCATTAGGAATAGGAAAAAGAAAAGGAAAGCACAAAGATACTGCTCAGAACTTAATCGATACAAAAGAATGTGTTATTCATTTGACCAATGTTGAACTATCTGAAAAAATGGTAATGACATCAGCTGACTTACCTCCTGAGGAGGATGAGTTTGAGATAGTTGGAATAGGTAAATTGAAATCTACAGATGTAAAACCTTCAAGAATAGAAGAAGCTCACATCGCGATGGAAGGGAAATTATATCGTCATATAAAAGTTGGAAACACACCTGGCGATATGATTCTCGTAGAAATTGTTAGAATTCACATTGATGATTCTATCTTGGATGAGAACGGTAAACCTGATGTTGCAAAAATCGACCCTCTTGCCAGATTAGGCGGAAGAAAGTATGCTTCATTGAATGAAGCATGGGATATAATTCGTCCAAACTAGATGGCGGGCTCGGGGGGATTTGAACCCCCGGATCTGGGTTCGAAGCCCAGCATGTTTCCAAGCTACATCACGAGCCCATTCGTGAAGTATTGTTGTTGATAGGTTATTAGGTTTCCTGCTTTAATTCTTCAATTAAATCAGAAACGTTGGATATCTCAACGATTGATAAGATTTTATCTCTCTCCGTAATCTGCATACGTAAATTATCAGCCATAGTTTTCACTCTCTCACTTTCCAACTTAGCAAAACCCGACAGTTCTCTAATTGAGGATTCCATATTCAAAGCAATATCTTCAGGAGTCTTACCTTCTATGCCTGCTTTTGACATCGACTTTTCTAATCTCCCTCTTTTGAATAGCTGCCATGTAGATATATTTTTAGTGTAGGCTTCAGTGAATGAAACTTCATCCATATCAATTCCGATTAAATCTATTTCTTTAGAATCTGAAATTTTAATCGCAGTACTGAATGAAGGTGGAGGTAATTTGACTCCTTTATCACCTACTAATTTACGCAGACTTAAACCATAAATTTCATCCCAACCAGACATATCATAAGGCTCTCCGTCCCATTCCCTTGTTCCATTGATTTCCTCTGGACCCATACCTAGTGCAACTAAATCTGGATCGAAGGAATTTATTTCGGTTTCAACAATCTTGGACTCAGAAACTAAACCTTTTACAGTGGATAAAAACCGAATTTGGCAATTTCCCATGGAAATGGTTTGTGGATTCATAAAATGTAATTAAGGAGGGCACTAAAAACTCAAAGGCTTGCAAGAATGGCCTTGAAAACAAGATTTGCATAAAGTTTCTAAGCAGCCCTTACAATTATTTGTCGCTAAATTACCACACTTTATGCAATTACCTGCGATCACTCACTTACTTCCCATCGTGAAAAGATGTCCGAGTCGTAACCAAGTAAATCAAGTACTCGACCTACTATGAAATTGATATTATCATCGAGAGTCTTAGGTTTATTGTAAAATGCGGGTGAGGCGGGCACCATTAATGCACCTGCCTTTGACAATTTTAACATATTTTCAATATAAATTGTGTTAAGTGGCGTTTCTCTAGGTACTAGTATTAGAGGTCTATTTTCCTTAAGCATTACAAGTGCAGATCTTGTTACTAAATTATCTGAAATGCCTGCTGCTAATTTTCCTAAGGTGGTCCCTGAGCATGGAATTACTACCATTGCCTTGGCTTTGAAAGAACCGGAGGATATACTGGCTGCCAAATTTTTGCTATCGTGAACAACATCTGCCAGAGCAAGAACTTCCTTCCAACTTCTTCCATCTCCTTCATGTTTGTTAACCAACGAGGCTGAAGCACTACATGTCAAATGAATCTCAACATCAAACTCTTTTAAAATTTCCAAAAGGCGTATTCCGTAAGGAATTCCCGAAGCTCCGGTAATCCCAACTACGATTCTATCCATAATATTCCCCACCTTAGGTATTCTTATAACCTTTGGTTAACTGCCTAACGTAAATGATTGACGACAGTTAAGCGTATAAGTACGTATATTTCCATATTATTATGAAAGGCCATTTCACCGCGCCCGGAAAAATCATTCTATTCGGTGAACATGCAGTAGTTTACGGCAAACCAGCAATCGCAATTCCTGTTAGTGGTATGAGAGCCAGCGCCTGGAGCGAACCTGGTGAAGGAAAACTAACCATAAACGCTTTAGACTTAAATGAAAAGATTGGACTAGAAAATAAAGCTAGTCAATTCAGTGTATTAGCCCAAGCGTTATTAGCAAAAACTAAGCAAAAGGAACCGAATCTAACTATAAATTTAACATCTAAGTTACCACAAGGTTCAGGAATGGGAAGTAGTGCTGCAACATCAACTGCAGTATGCAAAGCGTTGTCCAATTATTTAGGTGTTGATCTTGAACAAAACCAAATCTCAGAGCTTGTTTTTAGTGCTGAAAAAATTGTTCACGGGACGCCGAGTGGAATTGATAACACTGTAGTAGCTTATGAATCTCCAGTATACTTTGTGAAAGGCGAGAACCCTCTAACTTTTGATTCGGGACGGACTTTTTACCTAGTAATTGGAGATACTGGAATTGAAGCTTCAACAAAAGAAACTGTAGGAAATGTAAGGCAGCAGTGGGAAAAAGAACCTAACTTAATGAATGGATATTTTGATGAAATCGCAAACGTCACGGAGGGAGGTAAAATGGCAATTGAAGAAGGAAATAAAGAAGCTGTAGGAGAGCTAATGAATAAGAATCACGAATTACTTAACAAAATTGGAGTAGGTCATTCCTTACTAGAAAAACTAGTCGAACTTACTTTGGATGCCGGAGCACTAGGTGCAAAGTTGACTGGCGGAGGAGGTGGAGGAAATATGGTTGCTTTAGCAAACAACGCTGAAGAACAGGCTGAAATATGTGAAAAGATAACAGAAGCCGGATATAGGGCGTACCAGACTACGTTTGGTGAGGATTAATGAATCTAAAAGAATTTGTTGATTTACTGGAGAAAAACGGAAAACTCAAAAGAGTTACGAAAGAAGTTGATCCAGTTTACGAAGTCGCAGCCTTGATGGAAGACGCAGGAGATACTCCATTGTACTTAGAAAACGTAAAGGGGAGTGTTTTGCCTTGTATTACTAATATATGCTCTAGCAGAGAACTAGTTGCACTGGCCCTTGAATGCGGACCAGATGAAATTATCTCAAAAATTTCTAATGCGATTAACAATCTAAGCGAACCCAAAACTGTCAAAACGAATAGTTACAGAGAAATTGGAGCTTCGCTTGATAAATTACCAATACTTACGCACCAAACAACTGATGGCGGACCATACATAGCCTCAGCAATGGCTGTTGCACATGATGACGAACATGGAAGAAATATTTCTTTCCACAGAGCTATGAAAATTGATAGTAAGCACATGGTTATGAGAATTCTAGATAGACACCTCAAAGAATATATGGACCGAGGATTGAAAGAATTTGCTTACTGTAATGGAGTTTCAGTACCAGTTCTACTTGGGTCTGCAACTTCTTTTGAAATTGAGAGCGACGAAATGGCTGTAGCAAATGCCCTTGCAGATTCTCCTGTTATCGAAGTAGGCGGACACATGGTACCTCAATCGGAAGTAGTTATGATATGTGAATTTACAGGAGAGCTACACGATGAAGGCTCTTTCCTTGATTTAACAGAAACTCCTGACATTATTAGAAAAGGACCCGTAATTGAAATTAAGAAAATCTTCGTCAGAGACGATTCGATCTTTCATGCACTATTGCCAAGCGGACCTGAGCATAAAGTTCTCATGGGAATGCCTAGAGAACCAACCATATACAACAAAGTGAATGAGATTGTTGACTGTCATGATGTCTTTATGACACATGGTGGAGGCTCATGGTTACACGGTGTAGTCGCCATTAATAAGAAAAACGATGATGATGGATTGAAGGCCATTGACGCTGCATTTGCTGGGCATGAGTCAATGAAACATGTTTGGATTGTAGATTCTGATATTGATGTCACGAACCCACAAGCCGTGGAATGGGCTATGGCTACAAGATTTCAAGGCGACAGAGGAATTGTTGTAAAAACTGGAGTCAAAGGATCATCTTTAGATCCAAGCTCTAACCCCGAGACGCGTGAAACTGTAAAAGTCGGATTTGACTGTACAATACCTCTAAATAGAGATAAAGAGGATTTTACAAAACCTAAACCGGCTATGAAAGTAAAACTAGAAGATTACTTAGATTAATGATATTAACACCTGAACAAGAAAATATTCTGGAAGGTAAGCAAGGTAAGACAAGACAAAAAGCTATCCGTTTACTAATCGATCTAGGTAAAGCTGCTAAAGCGAACAGATTAGTTCCTGTAACTTCAGCTCATGTTTCCGGAGTTTCTCCTTTGACTGGGGGGGACGGGTTGATTAAATTTTTAGAGGATTTAGTAAGTGATAGTGATGGAACTGCAGTTGTAGAAACTAGCCTAAATTCTGCAGGTTGCGACAGGAATCGATTTGAAGAAATGGATATACCCGTAAAAGATTACGTTGAAAAACAGCAAATGATCTTAGATTCTTATGAAAAATTAGGAATTGAATTATCATTATCTTGTACACCTTATGATAATATATTGGAGAAGGGAAATGCTTCTTGGGCTGAATCAAATGCAGTATGCTTTGCTAATTCATACAGTGAACTTAGAACAAATAGGGAATCTGGTCTTTCAGCTCTTGCAACATCGTTATCTGGATATACTCCTGAATATGGACTATTACTAGATGAAAACCGAGTTCCCAACATAAAAATTAATGTCCTATGTGAATTAAATGAGCCTGTGGATTATTCAATATTAGGCGATTGGATTGGAAAACAGATAGATCCAAAGTGGAAACTTGAATTTGGTCCTATTCCCCACATACATGGAATTAAAGAGTTCGATCTTGAATCAAAAAAAGCTCTTACAGCAGCCTCTGCAAATTATGGTAGTGCTTTACTGTTTGTGGACTCTTTTACTAGAGATCCAGACAAAACCAATTACCAAGCAGAGATAGATTTTGACTATCAAGATTTGCAAAAGAGATATAGCGAATTGGCTCCTAAAACTAAAGTAGATTTAGTGACTATTGGATGTCCTCAAGCTTCAATTGAAGAAATTGAAAGGACTGCTGAATTAGTAGACGGTAAGAAAATTCCTGAAAAACGACTTTGGGTTTTTACTTCTGCAATAAACTTTGATAAAGCAAAAAAAGAAGGATATGTTGACATAATTGAAAGTGCTGGAGGTATGGTACTCAGAGAAACCTGTCCTGAAGTAGTTCACTACAACCACGATAAAGTTAAGCATATACTTACTAATTCAATGAAAGCTGAACACTACCTAAAATCTGGCTTAAATTCAATAAATACTTCAGTATCTAGACTTTCTGAATGTATAAAATTTGCTGAAAACAAAGATTTAGTAACTGGCAAAACTATAAAATCGGTAAAATCAAAAAATAAAACCTTAATCACAAATAAGACTTTGAAAACGGGACCGCTTGAGATTTCAGGTAAAGGGCTAGAGTCACAAAGTGAATGGGAAATTACAGGGGAAGCTCTTGTTACAGATGTACCAATCACTTTCTTGGGATTTGTAAACAGGGAAACTGGAACTATTGAAGAAGAAGGACATCCACTAGATGGTATATCAATGGCAAACAAAATACTTATTTTTCCAAAAGGGAGTGGATCCACCGTAGCGCCTTACGTTTTACTAGGGCTATTCTATAACGGGAATGGACCAAAAGCAATTATTAACACTGACTTGGATCAACAAACTATACCTGCTTGTAGTTTATTGGCAGTACCATATGCACATTCTTTTGAAAATAATCCATGTATAGAAATTAATTCGGGGGATAAAATCAACCTAGCTTTAAAAGATGATAATGTATCATTAAGGATTATTGATAGAAATGGACACTAACTTAATTATTTTAATCCTGTTAGCCACAGGAATAGTTGGATATTTAACCATGATTAACGTAATTTATTACTTGTCGCCAACTGTTCCAAGAGATGTTTTTCCAAAAAAAAGATTCGGTAGAAATAATTGTACTAGAGTAGCTGAAAACCCTAATAGAGGAGAGGGAATGAAACCATTAATTACGTCATCACCTATAGAGGAAGTTCAAGAAAACGCAAAAAATATAATTATCAATATGCCGCGAACAGAAATAGTAGCTGAAAAAAATGGATTTATGCACTTTGTACAAATTACACCTTTATTCAGGTTTTACGATGATATTTTTGTGAAGTTATTTACCGAAAATGGAAAAACAAACGTTTGGCTTCAAAGTCAATCAAGATTAGGCCTACATGACTTAATGGTAAATGAAAAACGCGTTAAGCACATATATTCCAAATTAAAAGAATTAACGTAATTTGTCTTTAATGTAATTTTTCATTCGAGGTAGTATTTTTCTAGATTCCCAATAATCCTCACATTCTTCAGAAAGTAATTTGATTTCTTTCATGACTTCATCAGTAAATTCTCGTAGGTTTTCTTTATTAGATTCGGAATTTGGGAAATACATTGGTTCTCCAAACTTGTAATAAAATTTCCTCCAAGGCCTTGGTACTCTTTTAGAGACTGGCCACACTCCATCGGTTTGCCTAATTGCAACGGGAACTACCGCAGCTCCTGTGTGAGCTGCCAGTCTAGCTACTCCTGTTTTCCCTTGTGCCATTTTACCATCTTTTGATCTTGTACCCTCAGGAAAAATACCAATCGCTCCATCCTCTTCCAATATCTTTATTGCATTCTCTAAGCCTTCAACTCCACCGGCCTCTCTATCTACAGGAATTACTCCAACTCTCTCAAAAACCAAACGTCTAATTCGACCATCGAAATGCTCCTTTTTTGATAAGTATGAAACTGGCCTTTTAACTGCCGTCATTATGAATGCAGGATCTATATGAGAAAGATGATTTGCTGCAATTATTAGAGGGCCATCTATTGGTATTTTATCTCTATCAAGATACCGAGGACGAAACATTATTCTCAAAAACGTACCCAACGTTAATCTCGTTGTTGTGTAAGATAATGGAGTATGCTTGGACATTAAATGGATAATAGGAGGTAGATAATATAGTGCTGTGTTTTTTTAAATCAAAGATTGTTCTTCTAAAATTACAGTTTGTATATCTTTTAATGAGTTTAAGCCATCTTCAACTTCAGTAGCAAAGCCGTCTCTATCTATTCCTATAATTGCTATCATAATTGCTTTGAGTCCAAAGGCAAACGGCTTAATTTCATGTGCACCAAATTTTGCATCTTCAGGAAGAATTCCTGGTATTTCTGAAACAATAGCTTCTATATCTGAATCTGGAGATTCTGGCATTAATCTGTATTTTAGAGCAACTTCACCCATAGTTAATGTAGCTAAAAGGGGCCAATTAATTAATTTGGGCATCCAGAACAAAATATTATTACTACTGATTAACATCTATAGATATGGAAGAACCTGAATTGCGTATCGGAGGCTGGGTTCAACAAAAGAAACGGGGTAAAATTAGAAGATTATTTAGCTTTTTACTAATCATAACTGTAGGACTAATAGTTGGAGGTCCTACGCTAGTTAGTTACCACAACGTAGATATTGATAATGGCTCACTTTATCTTAATGCGGGAGTGTGGAATGGACCTTTTGAAAATGAAAACACTAAAGAATTTAATGGGCACTTAAAAATATCAAAAGAAAGTTATGAAAGTTTAGATGGAGAATCTGGGAAACTAATTATCTTATCATTAAGCTCTTTAATTAATTTAGAGAATTTAAATTATCAAAATATGGTCGTTAATAAAGTAAAACAACAAATGGAAAACGAAGGCCTAGAACTTCAATCTAATGGAAACATTCTTACTGAAGTAAACCCTGTACTTCCTCTTGGGACTTCCATATATCAGTGGACTGCAAAAACAACTGATGATTCCATTTATTTTAGCTCAGATTATGACGGTGAACTATTTGTTAAAGTCTATTCATGGAGCCTTTGTACTGGTCCGATGGGAGAATTTGACTGCAAAGCAATTATTAGTATAGCGATTGGAGTAGCTCAGAAGGATATATTACAGGCTACTGACTTAATCGAAAACGTGAGAATCTAAAATGTTCTGTCCAAAATGTAAAGCCATGCTCGTTTTGAACCGAGGAACCAGTCAAAGAGAATGTAAAAGACCCAATTGTGGATACTCTGAAAGTAAGGGTGAAACTAAAATCACAAGCAGAGAAATGGAAAAAAAGGAAATTGTAGTAACTGAAGGTTTGGAGGGAACTCTGCCTACTGCAAAGATAATTTGTGAAAAATGCGGACACAACGAAGCTACTTGGGTGATAAGGCAAACCCGGGCTGCAGATGAACCATCAACTCGAATTTATCAGTGCACCAATTCTAAGTGTAAGCATAAATGGAGAGAATATTAAACAAACTTAGCATTAAATTCCAATAACTTGTTTTTAAGATACAAGGACATCTCCTCTTTCAATTCAGAAGACTTGTCAATATCGTTAGAATGACAAATTAATTCTAAGGCAACCCTCAATGATTGCTCCTCACCTAATTTACGTAAGAAAATCATAGACAAAAATTTGGATCCCTCTAAACAAGATTCTCCAGAGTGGTAAATTATTGATCGTGTATCTTCTTCTTTCAAATTACAAAGGTGAAGACCCGGCATTTCCTTTGCAATTTTTGTAATTTTACTAAGCTGTAAACCTTCAACATTAAAGGAAGTATGTGATGTATTATCCTTAAAATTCAGTCTTTCGGATTCGTGCTCTGATTCAGATAACTGTAAAGGTTTTACGTAACAACCTAAAAAATTTGTTTCGATTTCTCCTAGCCAATCCGTACATTTTCTTCCAACAGAATCAAAGTACTGTATAACTAAAATAACCCTCGTATTTGCTCTACTTTTAGGTGAAAATGAGAACGTAATTGGAGAAGACTCTCCAGACTTAAGATGATTAATTCTAATAACGCCTGATGGAGGTGAGAGTAAATCTAAACCTTTGCCTTCAATCTTAGCTCTGACAGTCATATTCTCTAA
>CAXHBG010000016.1:0-18984 GCA_964015055.1 uncultured Thermoplasmata archaeon | reverse complement strand
GCAGGATATTATTTATCGATAAAACCAGATGAAAATGATGTGGAATTCATTGTAGGTGCTATACCCGGAGAAGAAGGATATCTTTGGGTATTCCCTAAGAGTGATCATTACAATATTGGTTATTGTTATAATTCAGGAACTCCAGGCATGCGTGAAGCTTTAGATAAACTTCTTGCAGAAAGATGGCCCGGTGAGTTTGTCAGCAATGGTAAATGGAAACTGAAGGATACAGGAGAGATTGTCGATTGTAAGAAGTTTGGTTCAGTAATTCCTTCCTACAATGATCCGAAACTGTTCGATGAGCCTGTTTCTGGCAATAATTGGGTTCTTTGTGGTGATGCGGCAGGCCATGTAAATCCCATTCACGGAGAAGGCCTCAATCATTGTGCGTTAGGTGGAAGGCTTGCAGCTAAAGCAATTTCTAAGGGAGATCCGACTTTATTTGAACAGTATTGGCGCTCGCATTACAGTAGAGATATGTATCGTGCTGCAAACACTAAACATAAAATTTATAAGCCATTTTTCATGAAAGTAGGTTTCGCTTTAGGTAGAACACCAGCTTTTTTTGGAATGTTAGCTGACTTAACAAGAGGAGAGTACAAAGGTAAAGCCACAACAAATTTCTGGTTTAAACTACCCTTAGCGTTAATTCAAGCTCTTTTTGGTTTCAAGCACAAAGAAATTAAAGCGTTAAATTGATTTCTCGGATTAGCTTTATTAAACCCTTTGGCTCGGAGCGTTTCCTGAGGACTCAGGTATCATGAAAATACCACGAAAAGTTAAGATGTACAGCCCTTATGCAAAAAAGCATACACTTCATGAAATTGAAGTAGTTAAAAAGAAGCGAGCTTCAGAGTTAGCAAGAGGACAAAGAAAGTTTCGAAGTGTAACGTCTGGCTACGGTGGTTTTCCTAGACCTAAACCAGAAGGTCGTGAAAAGCCTACAAAAAGAGTTTATGTTAGGTATAGATGTACTGAAACAGGTAAAGCACACCACAAGAAAAACTTTAGAGCTAAAAAGTTCGAGTTAACGGAGTAAAAATGACAAAAAGTAAATTTCTAAAAGTTAAAAGTCCCGATAGCGACTACACCGTAGTGATTTTTGATAAGTGTGATACTGTAGTTAAGGATCCAGTTACAGGTTCAACAATTGCACTTCCTACAGGCGGTAAGGCTAAGATTCTTGGGGAGATACTAGAGGAGCTTGAGTGAGTCCTTTGGACGTACCTGAGGACGGCGATTACATTATTGGGCGCGTTATTGAAGTAAAAGATTTCGGCGCTACTCTCGATTTACTTGAATATACAGATCAGAAAGCTTTTGTTCATATTTCAGAAGTAGCTTCAGGTTGGGTAAAATATATACGAGATTTTATTCGTGAAGGCCAAATGGTTGTTGCTAAGGTTACTAAAGTTAAAAAAGGTAGTAAAATCATCGATGCGTCAGTAAGGCAAGTTTCAGGACATAGGAAAAAAGAGAAAATAAGAGAATGGAAAAATGAACAACGAGCTTCCAAATTACTTGAACTTGTTGCTAAAAACATAAATGTAGATTACGAAAAATTACGTAATGAAATTAGAGAAGATTTAGTTAATGATTACGAAAGCCTATATCGCGCGTTTGAAGAGTCAGTCATTAATAGTGATGATTTCAAAAAAGTATGGAAAGGGAAATGGGTATCTGACTTTATCAAGGTAGGAATAGAAAATGTTACCCCACCATATGTTACTATAGGAGGAATGCTCAGTTTAGTTTCCGAAAAAGAAGACGGTGTAGAAGGAATCAAAGCTTCATTGATGGGCCCTAAAGCGATCCATGAAGATAGCAAATTGACAATAACTTCAGATGGAGCTCCTAACTATAGAGTATTAGTTAAAGCCCCAAACTACAAGCAAGCAGAAGAAGAATTGAAGTCTGCAGTAGATTTGGTTTTAAGTCTCCTCAAAAAAGAGGGTGGTGTAGGTTCTTTTGAGAGGACATAATGCGTTCTTCAATTTTACAGTGTAAGAAATGCAATATGTTTACTTTAAGTTCCGATTGTGATAGTTGTAATATTAAAACATCCAATCCACTCCCTCCTAAATTTTCTCCTGAAGACAAATACGGAAAATATCGAAGAATGCTAAAGGAGAAATCATTTTGAGTTTTACAGAAGTTGTTAAAATTGAAGATATTCAATTAAAAGATGCAATACTACTCGAAGGTTTGCCAGGTGTGGGAAATGTTGGTAAATTAGCAGCAATGCATTTAATTGAAGAATTGAAAGCTAAAAAATGTACTGAAATATATTCTTCCCATTTTCCTCCACAAGTTTTGATTGATGATGACGGTATTGTTAAATTAGTTAATAATGAACTCTATTATCACAAGGGTAAAGGAAAAAATAATGATCTGTTATTTTTAGTAGGCGAATACCAAGGTATGGATTCCTCCGGGCAGTATGAATTATGCAGTCAATTAATCTCCCTTGTTAAAGAGATGGGAGTTTCTAGCATTTATACATTAGGAGGTTATGGTTTGGGTAAATTAGTTCCTGAACCTAGGGTCCTTGGTGCAGCTACTTCCCAAGGTATGGTAGAGTTATTCAAATCAGCGGGTGTTGAATTCATAGATGGTGAACCCGGTGCCGGGATAGTTGGAGCTTCAGGACTTTTATTGGGCTTGGGTAAGTTGCAAGGAATGGAAGGTGGCTGCTTAATGGGAGAAACTAGTGGATATATGGTAGATCCTAAATCAGCAAGCGTTGTTTTGAAGTCTCTTCAGAAATTATTAGGTATTGAAATAGATCTTGAGGAATTAGAAAAGAGAGCTAAGCAAGTTGATAGCATAACAAATCAATTGAAAGAGAGTGAATCTGAAGTTGAAGAAAAAGTAGACGTTAACTATATTGGCTAAAGCGCATTTTTAGATTGTAAATTAAACATAACTAATCCATTTTTTGCATCAATTCCAGCTACTTCCTGATAATCATAACTTAAAGAGTCACTGCCTCCACTTCTGTCGAGGAAGTATGCGTAACTTCCAGCAGTATCAACATCAATGTTATTAGAGTAATCATTAAAATTCAAGTTACCGGAATTTAAGTCCGATATTGCGCTAATTAGATCTAAATTTCCAAAGTCAAGAATAGAAGTTGGAGACGAAAGGCTCTGTTCAGATATCAAATTTTGACCTAAAATTAGAGTAGTGGTTTCATAATTAACATTATTAGTATTTTTATCAATAGCCCAATCAGCAATCTCTTCAAAATTAGTCATAAGACTTTCAGCTGAGCAAACAGTCAATGGAGTTTCTATTTCTTCCATTTTTAGAATAGGGTTATCTAGTTCTTTTTCAGTTCCGTTTACATAAGTAGTGCGATTAATTTTTTCTTGACGGTAGTCTACAATCCAACCATCTACTTTTTGAGACTGCTCATCACTATGTGCCATTGTAAAATTCCATCTTTTATCATTATTAGAGCTAAAATTAGCTTCAATAACAAAAGCTTCCTCTTTTTTGGCCTGTTGGTCTTTGATGTAATTGTCAAAAGAAGAGATATTGTTTCTAGCCTCAGCAATTCCCGCTTGTAGGTTAAAATTTCCATTAAGCTGTGAATTTTCGTTGCAAGATGTACCTAAGGCAGGTGCGCCATTGTCCCAAGCCAAAAATTCACCCTCGCTGTTAGGTGAAACAGAGTCGTAATTTTTGGTGGGAACAAATTCATTTCCCTCAAATACATCTTTAGCTGTTGCAGTATATTTTAAATCAATTGAATATAGTTGAGCGCCTGGTGATTTCGCTTCAGAAGTTAATCTCATTTCAAATTTTAAAGGTAGGCTACTGACTTCTGACATGTAAAATGAAAACGCATAACTGTATTCATATTCATATCCAAGTAATGAATCTGAGACGTATGAGGTCATTATCTGTATTTTTACTGTATCATAATCTTTTATTTTTTCACCTTTATCCACTTTAGTATTAAATTGAATGCCACTTTCGTATAATGTTCCACTATCACCCACCGTCAAAGTCTTTCCAATATACGCATTCCCATGGGGCAATATGCCGCTGCTATGTTGGCGAGGTATCCAATCCGTTGCACTCTGCCATGCCCATCGCTGCCCTATTCCTGAGATTTTTGCAGTAGAAGCATTGGAAACTATATCTGATCGAATAATATTTAGAGAACTACTATCAACATATTGGTCTTGTGTGCTCTTTATGTTTGAATTCTTTAGTTCTGCAGGTTCAGATCCTTCTTCAGTAATTGTACCATCAACATCGTTAAGGTCTTGCTCAATATATTTCCTAAAAAGAGAATTTTTAGTCTCACCATATCCATTTTTTTCAACGTGACGGGGTCCTTCTATTCCAAGAGATAGCTCACCCTGGAAAACGACGTCTAAATTGTTTATTACAATATCATTATCAAAGAATCCAAATGGTATAGGAACATCTAAATTACTGTCAAAATTTAAGAAGCCATTTACGCTATAATTAATTTGTTCATCGTATCTTTCATTTGGAACTTGAATTTCAGCGTTTGTTTCATTTAATAAGAAAAAAAGAGTTCCAGTTAGGAGGAGAATAACAACAGTACCTACTATTCCAATCGTCCTTAGATTTAAGCCATCTACATCTTCAGCCAAAGGAATTGCCCAATCTTCGTCCTTCTCAGTAGCTTCAGCTTTTTCGGGTATGGCCAGATTAATTTCTTTTCCATCTTTTTCAGGCGAAGTTTCAGATAAGTCTAGAGTAGGATTATCATCGTCAGAATTTAAGCTAGAAGTATCGTCTTCTTTTCCCGTATCCCAAAGGTCGTCTTCCGACTTCACAAAGCTTACGCATCGCTATTCTATTTTAGACTAATGTTGATTAATTATGATTTAATTATTGCAACTAAGAAAATAACTATACCAATAATTCCACCTAGCATTCCGCCGACGAAAGCGAGGATAGAGTTCATGAATACTACACTGTCGTATGCCATTGAAGTTACGTAGTAAATTAAAGCTATACCTAGCGCTAAAAATAAAATTCCAACATTTCTAGTTTTACTACTGCCGTAATATGATATGAGTAATCCCATCAACAGCATAGATATGGCAGAACCAACAATAAGCATAGATATTGCAATCTCAGACGTTTCAGCCATTTATTCCTCCTCTCCTGATGAATCAGTTGATTCAGCATTTAATTCTTTTTCCAATTTTTTAAGTTCTTCATCTAAGTCTAAATCTTCGAGATCTTCTAAGTCTAAATCTTCTAAATCATCAACAGTATCTACTTTCATAAGTACGAATAAGATTACAAACATTCCAATAATCATTCCAGCTAACGCCGAAATTCCAGATACTAGAGCATCCATGAATACTCCATCATTAAACTGAGTCGTTACTCCTGTTCCAGCTTCAAAAGTTAGGATGTATGTTATGATTATTGCCAAAATTCCAGTGGCAAGGAGTCCAAAACCAATCTTTTGAGATTTACCTGCACCAAAGTATGATGTGAATAAGCCAGTAGCTAATAGAGCAACTCCGATTCCTATCAACAACATTGATACGAAATAATCCATAATTACTCCATCGCCAATTTCAGTGGACATGTCCATGAGCTCTTATTTTAGAAGCTTAGTTATAAACATATCTATCCATTTTTTTCACGACGACGTTCACAGGATAAGTATATATACTGTGCACTTTCTAAACTATTGGTGTTAAACCATGGCTGAAAAAGTTGAAAAGACAGGAGTAACAAAAGAAGCAGGCTACCTATATTATTTAGGAAAAGACGGACACGTATGGAGGACTAAGATGGCTCGAGGCGGTAAAAAGACCGGTGGCGGACCAGAAAAAGTTGCAGATGCAGGTGTCACTAGAGAAGATAAATTCCTATACTATATCGATAAAGATGGCGATGTAGCTAGGTCCGAGATGGCTCGCGGTCGAAAGTAAGTTTAAATTTACTTAGAGTCAAAAATGGTTAGCCCAAATTAATTTGGGCTGATCTCTTTTTTTATGAGCCGAGGTCGCTTAGCCCGGTATAGCGCCGGCCTTGAAAGCCGGTGGGAAATTTCCCTCGGGGGTTCAAATCCCTCCCTCGGCGCCAATAAAATTTTCTATAACTTTGATTTTATTTCTACAGTTACATCTGAAATAAATTTTTTCAGCAATATTCCTTTATTCTGATCCCTGCTGGGTCCCATAAATGATACAGTTCCATTGGTTTGCTCGTCGTCCCCAAGAATCATAAGATATGCAGGCCTCATTTTCCGATGAGTTCTTAGCTTCTTTCCTATAGTATCATCGCCAGAGTCCACTTCGACTCGCAATGCTAAATCGCGTAGGGTTTGAGCAATTCGTTCGGCGTATTCCTTATGCTTTTCAGAGATTGTCAAAATATGAACTTGTATAGGAGAAAGCCAAGTTGGAAACATTCCATTGAAATGCTCAATCAATACTCCGCAAAACCTTTCCATAGAACCAAATGGCGCTCTATGAATCATAACAGGACGATGTTTTTCGCCATCTGAACCAACATATGTTAGATCAAACCTTTCTGGTAAGTTATAGTCTACTTGTACTGTGCCCAACTGCCACTCCCTTCCCAACACATCTTTTACTACAAAGTCAATCTTTGGACCGTAAAATGCAGCCTCACCGTGCTCTTCACTGAATTCAACGCCTAGTGATGCTGCAGCATTTCGACATGCTTCTTCAGCGGTGTTCCATTTTTCAGGACTACCTACATATTTATCAGAATCAGAATCTCGGAGTCCAATTCTAACACGATAATCTTTCATTCCTAATGTCCCAAAAATAACTTTGACTAATTCAATACAACCAAGCAACTCTTGCTCAATTTTATCTTCTGTAACGAATAAGTGAGCGTCGTCTTGGGTAAAGCCCCTTACTCTAGTCATCCCTGAGATTTCTCCAGACTGCTCCCAGCGATACACAGTTCCAAATTCGGCTAATCTTAAAGGCAAGTCACGATATGATCTTGGTTGACTTGCGTACACGCGAATATGATGTGGACAATTCATAGGTTTTAGCATATATCCATCAATTTCACCTTCTGACATCAAATTTGATAGGTCTCCACAGGTACAGTTTTCATCAGATAATCTGTGTAAAGTATCTCGTTTTATTATTGGAGGGTATTGGCTGTCTTGATAGTATGGGAAATGGCCGGATGTCCGGTAAAGATCAAGCTTTCCAATATGTGGAGTGTATATCTGTTGGTAACCTTGACGGATTAAATGTTCTGAAATAAACTGTTGTAGTTCATTTCGGATTATAGCTCCGCGTGGCGTCCAAAGAACTAATCCTTGACCTACCATCTCATCAATGTGAAATAGTTGCAAGTCTTTCCCTAATTTTCGATGGTCTCTCTTTGCAGCCTCACGAAGTAACTTTTCACGATTTTGAAGATCTTCCTTTGATGAATAGCACATTCCATAAATTCTAACAAGTGTTTCCCTTGATGAATCAGCTCTCCAAAATGCTTGACTTGTATTAGTCAGTCTAAACCACCTTAATTTGGAAGTACTTTCGACGTGTGGCCCCCTACATAGATCCACAAAATTACCTTGCTTATATGTTGAAGAACCAACTTCTTGTCCAATTTTATCATCCATTATTTCCATTTTGAATGAGTTATCAGAAAACATTTTCCTC
Source organism: uncultured Thermoplasmata archaeon (assembly GCA_964015055.1). Lineage (GTDB taxonomy): Archaea > Thermoplasmatota > Poseidoniia > MGIII > CG-Epi1 > CG-Epi1. The sequence continues at coordinate 11,320 of CAXHBG010000016.1, read as the reverse complement.
AAAGTCTCATTGTTATGTTCTTGTCTTTGGATTGGTAAATTTTGTTTGACTATTTTTTTCATTAATTTTTCGATTCTTCTTAAGTCATCTTCATTAATGGGATCCATAAAAAAATCATAATAAAAACCATCATTAATAGGAGGTCCAATTGTCGGTTTTGCATTAGGAAACAGTTCTGTAACAGCTTGTGCTAAAAGATGCGCACATGAATGTCTCATTATGTATAAACCTTCATTAGAATCCTCTCGAATTAGTTCAACTCGACAATTTTCGTTTAGTAAATAGGACAAATCTTTTTGTTCATCGTTGACCAAGGCTGCAACGGCACCAGATTTTTTTCCATACGCTTTTTTAATGACTTCATTTGCACTTATTTCACTTGGAAACTCAAGCACCTTTCCGTTGCATTCAACGTTAATCATTTTAGTTGCTTAAGCCATCAATACAAAAAGACTTTCCTATAGGTAAATCCTTATACTCCATCTACTGTGACAATTTACCAAATGGCCCGCAGTCAAAGGAAAAGAGTTAGGCGCCCACCTAAAAAATCAAGAAACAAGGGTATTAGTTTTGGCTCATTAGCAGTTCAATTGGGTTCCGTTTTGGTAATAGTGTTTATTGTTTTTTTTCTTATAGCTGCAAAGATAATCAGCAACATTACTGGAGCCCTTTTGTGCATGATTTCGTTGTCAATCTTGTCTTATTTTATTGTTAATTCACCCAAGAAATCTAGAAAGAAACGACGTCCAAAGAGAAAAATAGCTTCAGATGAACCTCAATTTTACACAGCTCTCCCTTCAACAGTTGGACTTACCGAAGTCCCAGACGATTTTTCCACGACTGAAGTTAGACTGCCTCCTAGACCTACTAAGGCAGTTCGTCGACAAAGAGAGTTTGTGATGTACCCGCCTTCAGTAGGAAGCGGGGACTATTCAGATTCTTATACTCAGATTGATAAAGATACAGTTTTGCGTCTCAGGGGCGAAATGGTTCCTGAAATGGGGACAAAATTTTTGCCGGGAAGTAGATTATCTTCTCTACCTTCAGCAGATGATATAGCAAACTTCCTGGACAATGTAGCGTCTAATCCGACGGGGGCAGAACCAGTTGCAGTAGCAGCAGAACCAGTTGCAGTAGCAGCAGAACCAGTTGCAGTAGCAGCAGAACCTGTTGCAGCAGCTGAAACAGTTCCAGTAAATCCGGCAAAGCCAGTTGAAGAAGAAACTGAGGATATGGACTTCGATATGGAATGGGATTAGATTTTAGTAAATGTCATGGGTTGTTCTTTTAATGGCATACTTTCATCGCTAATAAGTTGAAAGTACAAGAATACATCTACAGCCGAAGGGAGGCACGTCCTCTACACTTCACCCTTCTTGATCCCGGTAAAACTAGTGCTGATGATTTGATTACATTAGCTAAACAAACAGCAGAGGCTGGAACCGATGGATTTATGGTCGGAGGTTCTACAGATTTAAGCCTTGAAAACGTGGATTTGGCTGTAGAAACAATTAAGCAAACAACACACATGCCAGTGATTCTTTTTCCTACACATGCTTCTTCAGTCTCAGGGAAAGCAGACGCAATTTTCTTCATGTCACTTCTTAATAGCGAAAGTCGACAATTTCTCGTTGGCGAGCAAATAGCAAGTGCACCATGGGTTAAAAAAACTGGATTGGAGCCGTTATCTATGGCTTATCTTGTAGTGGCGCCAGGAATGACTGCCGGTAGAGTTGGTCAAGCGCAACCTTTGCCTAGAGATCAGCCTGATTTGGTAGTTTCCCATGCGCTAGCAGGACAATATCTAGGTATGAAATACATATATCTTGAAGCCGGTTCAGGTGCATCTGAACCAGTTCCTGAAGATATTATTAAGTCAGTAAGAAAGTCAATTGACGTAACGTTAATAGTTGGCGGAGGTATTCGTACGCCTGAATCAGCACGTAAAGTAGTTGCGGCAGGAGCTGATATAGTAGTTACTGGTACTTTTGTAGAAACATCTCAAAGCCTTAAAGAGGAAATGACTGCTTTAACTAACGCAATTCATTCAAAATAATGGTTCCTGAATTAAAAGTAGATAAGATAAGTCCTCCTCCAGCGAGACTTTCTGCATTTTTGTATCATACACCTACAAGCTTATCCAGTTTTGTATTATTTTTCTGCACAACCTCTTTGTTAGTGTATAGTGGAATACTTTGGCTAGGTAGGGCTGAAACTAACATTGATTATGCAATTTTTAGTCTGGTCACTTTTTCACTTCCAGTTCTTTTAACGTCTTATTTAGTAACTAATATTTCTTGGACTTGGGATGGAAGATATCCCCTAAGATATGGACTACAAGCTGGCGCTACAGGTTCAGTACTTATGATTATTACAACATTTGTAGGCTATACATATGATTTAGCTAACGAGGGTTTAGCATTCGGTTTTGGCTGTATGGGCGGACTATGGTATCTAACACTTAGGACACATGGAAGTGCGCCAGCAAGAGTAGCTTTACCCTTATCTCTGTTTTCTCCATTTGTTAGTATCTATTTCTTTTGGTATGGTGATTCAGAGCATTCTTTTAATTTTGGATTATTAGCAACTCTTTCTCTCGTTTTTGCAAGTCATTTTTATCTTTTTTTGGTAGACTCACCGTACAAAAAAGCAGTTGGAGTAAGTGGAACAAGACATATGGCTGCCTTTATTGATCATTTTTCGACCGGAGATGGTCGAAGGTTGACTGAGGCAATACGAGAAATTTGTCAAGTTGTTGAGACACGAAATAGTTGGGTTTCAATTAGGAAGGATGGGAAGTCAGCAGCATTTTTCGCGGTACCTGGAGTCCATCCAGGCCCTCTAGGAAATCTCGGAGGCTCGAACCTTCCGGTAAAAATAGAACCCACTTTGCCAGGTTTGGGTTTTGCCTTTCATGGTTCTTCAACTAATGATCACAATCCCCTACGTGATGAAGATATAACTCGAATTGGTAAGGCAATGGTAGAAGCGTCTGAAGATGCAATCTATTCAAATAAGTCAAGAGCTTTGGTCAGTAAGGGAAAAACACCTTCAGCTCACGTTTTAAATTTTGGTGAAGGTAGTCTCATTTTCGCTAGCCCTGGAGATAGTGATGACATTCTTCCAGAATTATCTGCTCGTTTGGAAAGTTCATCTTTAGACACTAAAGGGGAACGAATTGTTATAGATCTACACAATCAGGAAGGTTGGGGAAGGCCACCCTTGGCAGCAGGTTCTAAGGAAGGTTCATTACTTGAAAATCATGCGGCTGCAGCCATTTCAGAAAGCCGTAAATTAGATTTTAATGTTTTGAAAGTAGGCTTTTCACATATTCCTGGTGAAAATTTGGGTAGAGGCATAGGTCCAGGTGGCGTCAGGGCTGCTGTTTTTGAAAATCAAGTTAACGATAAGAAAGAATTAACTGGCATTTTGCTATGGGATGCAAATGGGTTAGGTCCAGGAATGAATGAGGACTTACAAAATAAATTAAAAGGAAAGGTAGATAACTTGCTTATTTCAACAACAGATAATCACTTTGTTAATATTAAACCCGGAGGTTTTAATCCATTATCAGATTCAGATGGTCTTTTATCTTCTGCAAATCAAGTCCTCGATGAAGCTATAGATGATATTTCAGATGCTGAGTCTGCGATGGGTACAGTTTATGTTGATGGTGTTGAAATAATGGGTCAAGGCAAGCAAGACAAAATTAGTGCGGCGGCTAATTCAATTATTGAGGTCGCTCGCTATTCATGGTTACCAATATACTCCTCAGCAACAATGTTTTGTATGCTTGCTTCTTCTTACATCTAAGTTTGAATTTGGATAGAAATTTTAACGCCATCAGGAATTTGAATTCTCATTAACTGCCTCATAGCTCTTTCGTCTGCGTCAATGTAAATCAATCGTTTGTGCAATCTTGCTTCCCATCGATCCCAAGTTTCAGAGCCTTCACCATCAGGTGATTTTCTTACAGGTACCTTCAACTTCTTGGTTGGTAATGGTATTGGCCCAGTCATTCCAACTCCGGTTCTATCTGAAATAGTCTTAATCTGTTCACAAACACTATCGACGATGTCATAGCTCAAAGAATGCAACGAAATACAAGCTCTACTGGATGCTTTCTTTGGAGCCATTAGTTATCTACTTAATCCCAGTGTTCTTCGATTTTTAGACACATACCGGCAGCTACAGTAGCTCCCATGTCTCTAATTGCAAATCTTGCCAACGGCTTGAATTTAGACTGTTCTTCAATTGCCAAAGGTTTGGTTGGTTTGATAAGGACCATAGCTGCATCTCCTTTTTTCAAGAAGTCAGGGTTCTCTTCAGTAACTTGTCCAGTTCTTGGGTCCATTTTTGCAAGAAGTTTATCGAATGTACATGCAACTTGTGCAGTGTGACAGTGGAATACTGGAGTGTAACCTTGAGTGATTACGTTAGGGTGATCTAGAATCATTACCTGAGCTTTGAATGCACGAGCCACGGTAGGTGGGTCGTTCTCTGGCCCTCCGACGTCTCCCCGTCTAATATCAGTGTGAGAAATACCTCTACAATTAAATCCGATATTAGCACCAGGTCCAGCGGATGGAACCTCAGCGTGGTGCATTTCAACAGATTTAACTTCACCGACTTTACCGCCAGGATGAGCTGATGGCTTGAAAATCAGTTTGGTACCTGCTTTAATTGTTCCGGTTTCGACACGGCCCACGGGCACAGCACCGATACCAGATATTTTGTAAACGTCTTGTATTGGAATTCTTACACTTGCGTCAGCAGATCCTGATGGTGGATTTAGTTTATCTAGAGCACCTAGCAAAGTATCTCCTTTCCACCATGAGAGATTGTCTCCGGTTTCCTTAATATTATCAGCTTTCCAACCTGAAGCTGGTAAAATACTAACTTGATCATCTGAGAATCCAACCATTGCTAACATACTCTTAACTTCCTTAACAACTTCGTTGAATCTATCTTCACTGTATGCTGGCTTTGTAATATCCATTTTATTTACAGATATGATCATCTGTTCAATTCCCATAACTTTTGATAACCACAAGTGTTCTTTGGTTTGGGCTGCAATACCATCGTCTGCTGCAACAACTAATACAGCAGCATCAGCTTGGGAAGTACCAGTAATCATATTTTTGACGAAGTCTCTGTGCCCAGGAGCGTCAATAATTGTGAAATGTTTTGAATCAGTCTTAAATTCTTTGTGAGCTACATCGATAGTTACACCGCGCTCTCTTTCTTCCTTTAGATTATCCATGACATAAGCCAATTCGAAACCTGCTTTTCCGCGTTCTTCGGCTTCTTTCCTGAATTTATCTATCAAGTGCTGTTCGATAGCACCTCCTTCCAATAGGACTCTACCTACTGTTGTTGACTTACCATGGTCGACGTGACCAATGAATACTACGTTCAAATGTTGTTTTTCAGCCATTATAATTTCCCTCCTTGGGATTGATATGTCGGCAGGATAGGGGGTAAATAAAGCATTCCCTCAATCAATCGAGGAATAATTGTATGTTATTGATATAATATTTTTTCTTCTTCTTTAATCGGTAAATGAATTATGGCTGAAACAATTCCTATAGCTATTCCTACCCACCATACAAAAGTGTATGTTCCGTAGTCATCGTACAATACACCACCTAACCACACACCTACAAAACTACCTAATTGATGAGAAAAGAAAACTATTCCGTACAATGTGGCCATATACTTTAAACCATATATGTGAGCTACAAGTCCGCTTGTTAACGGAACTGTTGCTAACCATAAAAACCCTAAAGCGAAAGAAAAAATTAGCACAGTATTCGCAGTGATAGGCGTCAAGATAAACCAAGCAGATACGATAGATCTTCCTGCGTAAATCCCAGAAAGCAACAATTTTTTCTTAAACTTTTTACCAGCCCACCCAGCAACTAGTGTTCCGATTATATTAGCAAAACCAATTATTGATATAGATAGTCCGCCTAATGCTGCAGTAGTAGTAATTCCTAAATCTCCGCACCATCCGTAAGATTCAACCGGAGCACTCATTTCTGTAACTAAAGCTGGAAAGTGTGCTGTAATAAATGCCAATTGGTAACCGCATGCAAAAAAGCCAATGAAAATCATGGCAAAAGAGGGATCCCTAGATGCAAGTTTCAATATATCGCTAAGACTTTCTTCAATCTCGTCTTTGGTTGCCATTTCAGGGGCTTTCATGAAAGGCAACAGAACTAACACTGACAATATGGATGCAGCAAAAACAATGAAGACCATCTGCCATTCCATTAGAGAGAGTAAAGCAATGGCTGCAGGCGGCCCTATAATTTGGCCAGCTGAACCCGATGCTGTGGCTATAGACAAACTCATTTGCCTATTATCATCCGAACTTGCTCTGCCTATTACTGCAAGAATGACGCCGAACCCCGTTCCAGCAATACCAAAGCCAACTAATATCTCATAAATTTGATGTTCTAAAGGAGTAGTGGCTCCAGCAGACAAAACTAAGCCTAAGGCATATAATATGGCCCCTAAAATTATAGCCTTTCTATCTCCCATTCTTTCAGCCATTGCACCGAAAAAAGGGCTACCAAATCCCCAGGCTAGATTTTGAATTGCTATTGCTAAACTAAATTCAGCTCTCGGCCACCCAAATTCATTAGCTATCGGAATTTGAAAAACACCATATGATGCACGTATAGAAAAACCTATCAGAATAATGAAACATCCAGCCAATAAAACAGGAGTTATCAGAGGTTTTTTTTCGCTCATCAGATAAACATGTGGAGTGGACGATTTAAGTTAAATACCTCAGCCACTAATAATATGGTATGAAGTTTGACATAAAAGGCAATCCTTCTTACGGGGAAGTTGACGTAGAACTAGGTCCTGGAGAAGTATTTTTGATAGAGCCTGGAGCCATGTCTAGAATGTCTTCAAATATGAAGTCTAGTTTTCAGAGGCAGGGAGGTTTCTTTTCCGCAATGCTCCGGAAAATGTTCGGAGGAGAAAATTTTTTCTTAGGTAAATATAGTCACGAAAATGGCGGTACTCTTACATTTGCCCCTTCAATACCGGGAGCTGTTGAGCACTACAATCTATCTAATAATCGATTGAATATAATGGCAGGTTCTTTCTTGGCGTGTACGCCAGGGATAAATATCAAAGCTAAATTTGGGGGCCTCAAAGCTTTGTTTTCAGGAGAGGGAGCCTTTCTTTTAGAAGCTTCAGGCAATGGCGATCTGTTTTTCAATTCCTTCGGAGGAATAATTGAGAAAGAGATTAATGGAGAATTTATAGTCGATACCGGGCATGTTGTAGGCTTTGAACCTACACTGAATTATAAAATATCAGGAATGGGTAATTGGAAATCAACGATGCTTTCAGGAGAAGGTTTAGTTATGACCTTTAACGGCACTGGAAAAATATATTTACAAACAAGGACTATAGATGGTATTGCTTCTTGGCTTACACCGAGGTTAATATGAATATAAAAATAGATACAGAAGGGGCTTTCGGTTCAGCAGTTGTAGTTCTAGAACCAGGAGAAAAGTTTGTCTCGGAAGCTGGTGCCATGTATAGGGCATCTCCTAATATGTCTATCGAGGTTGAATCACGTAGAAAAAAGGACGAAGGTTTGTGGGGTGCTTTCAAATCAGGCGTCAAAGCAATGTTTGCCGGAGAGTCTTTCTTTTTGTCTTCCTATCAAACTTCAGATAGTACAGCCGCAGAAGTAGGGCTTGCTCCAACACTCCAGGGAGAAGTACGAAAGGTAGAAGTTGGTTCAGATACTTGGATATGCTCAGGCGGAAGTTACCTTGGTTCCTCGGGTGGTATTGACTTAGACACTCAATATCAAGGATTAGTAAAAGGGATGTTTAGCAAAGAAGGTTTAGTTTTCGTAAGAGCTTCAGGAAAAGGAGATTTACTCGTAAACGGTTTCGGTAGGATCTCTGAGGTTTCTATTGGAAATGGAATAACAATTGATAATGGACATTTGATTGCCTTTACAGAAGGGCTAGAATATGAAATTAGTAAGGCTGGCGGAGGTTGGATTTCTTCCATGATGTCTGGAGAAGGGCTAGTTATGAAATTTAGAGGACAAGGCAAAATATTAGTTCAATCACATGATCCGAGTAGGCTTGGTGGAGCCTTGGGTCCTTTATTACCGCCAAGGGAGAGCTAATGAAATACAACATAATTTCAGCACCTTCATATGCACTTGTTGAAATGACATTAAAGGAGGGCGAGTCGGTTATTGTTGAGCCAGGTTCAATGTCTTGGATGGATACTACAATTAAACCTAAAACTGAGATGAAAGGAGGTCTCTTCGCAGGCTTGAAGAGAAGAATGGGTGGTGAGTCTTTCTTTCTTAACACTTATACTGCAGAAGGTGGTTCAGGTAAGATTGGAATTGCGCCGGGCTATTCAGGAGACATTATAGTTAAAGAGCTTAATAATGAGACAATTTACATGGAACGTGGCGCTTATCTTTGTCACGTAGGAAATATTGAAACCAGTGCCTCTTGGGAAGGTTTTATGGGCACATTTGCAGAAGGAATGTTAGGCCTTAGAGTTAGTGGAACTGGCTTACTATTCTTTGGTTCGTACGGGGATGTCCAAGAAGTGGATGTTCAAGGTTCCTATTCTGTAGATAATGGTTATGCAGTTGCCTGGGAAAGCTCTTTAGATTACAGCATTGGCCGTTCAGGAAGGAGAATTCGTAGCTTTTTATTTGGAGATCAATTGATTTGTAATTACCAAGGTAATGGTAAATTGTGGATACAAACACGAAGTCCTCGTAATCTAGCAGCCTGGGTTCATCCTTTCCGACGAGTTCAACAAAATAACGAATAAGGTTTAGTCTTAGGAGAAATTTTCGGGTCTTGGCATTTCAGCTTTCAAGCCTTTTCGCTGTCTAATGTCTTCAGTAATTCCGTCGATTAATTCTCTAGGTAATGCTTCGTAACCTGCAAACTCAGTACTCCAAAGGGCTCTGCCTCCAGTGGCCGATCGAATTTCACTTGCAAATCCAAACATTTCTTTGACAGGAGCTTTAGCGGTAATTATAGCCATATCACCTTCAGTTTCCATGCCTGCAATTTCAGCACGCCTCTGTGACATTTCGCCAGTTACAGATCCCATTAGTTCTTGAGGAACGTTAATGTAAACATTTTGTTTTGGTTCTAACAATGCAACACCTGCGGAAACAAGCGCTCCATTTATTCCATTTCTTACAGCAGGAATGGTTTGTGCAGGCCCTCTATGAATAGCATCCTCATGCAGTTTAGCATCATTCAAGATAATTTTTACACCCATCATTTTTTCGTGCGCTCGAGGCCCTCTCTTTACAACTTCGTTGAAAGCTTCAATTAATAACTCTCTAGTTTCGAATAAATTTTGAATACCTTTCGTTGCATCGACAAAAACGCAACCATTTTCTATGCACAAAACACCACGGCCGTGGACTTTTGTCCATCCCATGTCTATTAATTGCCGTGCAACTTCCTTCGATTTTTTAATATTACCAGAAGGTATGGTTCCATCCACTATAGCTTCTCTAACATCATCTTCTAGCGGTTCTACAGTAATATAGAAACGGTTGTGTTTATTAGGTGATTTCCCCTCAAAGTCTCCAGGGGACTGCATTGCTACAGTTTCTCTGTAAACAACGATAGGTGGTGAAGTAGTAATTTCAACTCCGTGTTCATTTTTAATTCTGTATTCAGTAATTTCTAAATGTAACTCACCCATTCCGGACATTAAATGTTCTCCAGTTTCTAAATTACTGTCAATTTGAATCGAAGGGTCTGATTTAGCTACAGCACGAAGGACTTCAACAAGTTTAGGAAGATCTTTAGTGTGTTTAGCTTCTATTGCAGTAGTCACAACAGGATCAGAATTATGCACAATTCTTTCAAACGGAGTCATTTCCTTATTAGATGAAATAGTTGATCCAGATTGAGCGTCTCTTAGTCCTGAAACAGCAATTATGTTTCCTGCAGTCACAGTTTCAGTTGCAATACGATCACCGCCAACAAACATTCCTACAGATTGTACTCTGTTTGCGTTTGGCATACCTGCAACATACATTTGATCACCTTTTTTGATAGAGCCTGAGAATAAGCGACCAACTGCAATTTCTCCAGCATGTGGATCTAATACAACTTTGGTAACCATGAAAGCTGAATCTCCTTTTCCATCCGCATTTACCATAGCTTGCCCAATGTCCTCCTCAGCTTCCCCTCTCCAAATATGAGGAATACGGTATTTTTGAGCGTCATCTGCAGAAGGTAATTTTTCTACAATCATATCCAATAATACCTCATGCAAAGGAGCCGCTTGAGCTAGTTCTCTCTTTTGCTCTTTTTCCATAAATTCATAAATTTGTTTGAAATTAACATTCTTCTTGGCCATAAATGGTAAAGATGTTGCCCAATTGTGATATGCGGAACCAAATGCAACAGTACCTGCTTGAGCATCAACCATCCATTCTTTTTTGAATTCTGCTGGTACCATTCGACTAATTAATTTGTTTACTTCAGTAATTATTTTACCAAATCTTTGCATCATGTCTTCAGGAGTAACTTGTAACTCAGCAATTAAGCGGTCTACTTTGTTTATGAACAAAACAGGTTTAACTTTTTCTTTCAGAGCTTGTCTAATTACAGTTTCAGTTTGGGGCATTATTCCTTCAACAGCACAAACGACAATAATCACACCATCAAGAGCTCTCATTGCTCTTGTAACGTCACCACCAAAGTCAACGTGGCCTGGAGTGTCAATTAAATTGATTAGATAATCTTCACCTTTGTGCTCGTGAACCATAGATGCATTAGCTGCATTGATTGTAATTCCTCTAGCAGATTCTTGTTCATCAAAATCTAGCATTAACTGTTTTCCAGCTAAATCTTCAGACATCATTCCAGCTCCGAAGATTAAGTTGTCAGATAATGTTGTTTTACCATGATCAATATGTGCGGCAGTACCTATGTTTCTTATTTGTCCTAGCTTTGTAAATAAAGCAGTTGCCCGCTTTATGTTGTCTTCTTTACGGCCCATTTTTTTTCACTTTAGTTGTGTGCAGCTTCAGCTTGACGCTCGACTTCTTCTTTTTTACCTATTGCATAAGAATCAGGGTTAGCTTCAGAAGCTAACATAATTTCTTTTGCAAGAGCTTTTTCAATTGAGCGTTGTTTTTTTGATGAACTTAAAGCACCGATACATAGATTTCGGATAGCTGTATCAATTCTCCTTGTTGGAGAAACATCTACACCACTGTATACCCTGTCTCTTATACACATCTGACGCTGCCGACGACTTCGACTGTGTA
>CAXHBG010000015.1:0-19481 GCA_964015055.1 uncultured Thermoplasmata archaeon | reverse complement strand
CCCCAAGCTCCTCCTGCTACTGCTCCACCAGTTACACCTCCCCCACAACCCCAACCCCCACCCGCTGCAGCTCAGCCTCCCCAACCAGAAGTGCCTCCTGCTGCTGCTCCGGCAGCCCCTACCGTACTAACTATAACTGTACCAGAAGGAGTAATGGCTGGCCAGCAAATTCAGATTAAAGCTCCAACCGGTCAATTAGTTAACGTTAAAGTTCCCGAAGGGTGTGGTCCGGGATCACAATTTAAGATTCAAATTTAAGCAGGCGTGGTCTAGTCTGGTATGACTAGGGGTTTCCAACCCCTCAACCTGGGTTCAAATCCCGGCGCCTGCACCACTTCCTTTGCACAATTCATTTATAATAGGCATTAAATTTAGTAATATGAAATACATTTCATTAATAATTATAGGTTTAATGATTTCTTCGGGATGTCTAGACTTTTTAGATGAAGAAACTACAAACGGACCACCCATTGCAGTCGCTGGCTTTGTTGGTAACGGACCTTTTGAACCTAATGAAATTATTACCTTTACTGGAAAAGACAGTAGTGACCCTGATGGAGATACTCTTGAATATTATTGGGATTTTAACAGTAATGATGAAAACGATGAAAGTGTTAGGGGAGACATCTCAAATAATGGGAAAATAACTCACTCCTATGCATATGAAGGATCATATACTGTAACCTTGACAGTAACTGACGGAAAAAACACAAATTCAGCAACTGTAAAAGTTAAAGTTGAGAAGAAAAGCAGTGAAATTCGTGCTATCGTAACTACTGAGGATGAGTTAAACTCTGAAGTAGATAATTCTGGAAAAATAGAATATTCTTTTTCAGCATCTGAATCTATATCAGAAAGTAGAATTACAAAATATGAATGGGATTTTTCATACGACTCTAGCGAAGGATTTCAAGTAGATGAAGAATCTAACGAAGCTGAAATTTCGTTTGAATTTAATTCGGGAATATATACAGTCAAAGTTCGAATAACTAATGAAATGGGAGAAACAGATGAAGCTAGCTATTCTGATGATGTTGAATTAAAAATCAATTATAAGTATACAGATACGAGAAATATTGACTCTGGAAATCAAGAACATTTACTGCAAGTGTATGGAATTCCTGCAAGGTACATTAAAGCTACACTCGAGTATGAAAGTAATTCAGTTCACACCAAGGATTTAGATTTATACATTTACAATCATAGCCAGCAGAGAAATCCTGACGATGGAGATAGTGAATATGTGGCAGTAAATGATACACACGATAACGGAAATATTGAACAAATTAATTACATAGAGTTGGATTACTACAACAGTACAGATAGGGCTTGGTTTGATGAAATACACGAACTAGGTGAATGGGGAGTAGTTGTGGACCATGAAAGAACCGGAAGTAATGAATATACAGTAAAAATTGAAGTAATATATTGGGAATAAGTGTTTGAACTAGTAAAGCCTTGCCAAAATTGTAAATCTTATATTCTTAAACCAAAGGATAAAACAACTTTTGAACTCGATGAAATTGTAAAAAAAATAGAAAATTTTTCGTTTGAAATTTTAGCTTTCACGGGTTCTATGCTCTCTTTGAAAAAAAATTGTAAGATAATTATTTATGCTTCTGGTAAAATAGCAATTATAACTAAAGACTTAAATCAAGTTAAGGAGTTAGCCACTGACTTAGAAAATGTTTTAAGCATTTAAAAAAAATAATTGGTGACTAAATTGGAAAATATACCCTTTGTATCTATAGTAATTCCTACAACAGGTAATGTGAAGTTCATCAAGGGTCTTGTTGAAAGTGTTAGCAAATTAGATTACCCAAAAGACAAATTTGAATTAATATTAATCGGGGATGAAGAAACCGAATTATTAAGGCTAAATTCCAAAAGGGCTAAAGAATACGGAATACAGACTACTGTAAAATATGAGCCTTTCGCAGCCGGTAAAAAACGTAACATTGGCGTAGAATTAGCCAAAGGAGATATTATCGCATTTACGGATGATGATACCATTCTAAAGGAAGATTGGATAAGTAATGCAGTTAGACATTTGAACGATAACAATGAATATGTGGGCGTTGGAGGGCCTAATTTTACTCCCAGAGAAGGGCTACCTTTTGCCAAGGCTGTGGGTAGAATCTTCGGTTCAAAGTTCCTTTTTTCGTTTAGATATACTATTGGGCATGCAAAACCAAAAGAAATCGAGCATAATCCTACTTGTAACTACGTCATAAAGAAAGAGGTATTCGAAACTGTCCAATTTCACGATACGCTATGGCCCGGAGAGGATGCCGAATTTGATATTAGACTGATAAAAAACGGATTTAAAATTCTATATGCACCGGATGTTATTGTATGGCATCACAGAAGATCTAGGCCTATTCCATTTCTAAAACAGATGTTCAATTATGGTAAAACTCGAGCTCAAGTAACAAGGATGCATCCTGACAGTTTTGATATTCGATATTTTGCATTCATTAGTGCTTTTATTTTCTTAATAGCGTTGTATTCTTTTTCACTATCTGAAATTGAATTGCCATTAATAGGTAAATTAAATTTAAAGATACCTATTATACTAAATTTAGCATATTTCACTATTATAAGCATTGCTGGTATTCTAGTGGGCATCCAAACGGGTAAAGTAAAACAGGGTCTATATGCACCACTTGTTTTATTCATACAACATTTTGGATTTTCAATCGGGTTACTTTATGGATTCATCAGAAAACCATAAGGAAAGTTTTTACAAGGGCTCGATTTGGGATGATGTGGATTTAGACTACGAAAAACTACTGGAAAGGGCAAGAGAAGGCCTAGAAGATGTAATGGAAAACTCTGAAAGATTTACTCCGCCTGTACCTGAAGTATTACACGAAGGAAGTAAAAAAACAATAATACGTAACTTTACAGAAATTCTGGATATTTTGAGAAGAGAAGAAAATCATTTGTATAAATTTTTACTACAAGAGCTAGGAACAGCAGGATCTATTGACAACAGAAGATTAGTCCTTCAGGGTCGAGTTCCTGAAAGGAAAATCAAAGAACGTGTTAAATTATACATAGATACTTTTGTTATTTGCCAAGAGTGCAGCCGACCTGATACTGATTTTATTAAAAGAGGTAGAACCTTATTTTTAGATTGTCAAGCATGTGGAGGAAAGAGACCGATAAGAACTAAACTTGTTGCTTAATAATTGAAGATATCTTACGTTAAATATGAAAAAAATTCAAAACATCTGTATTGCTCTAGCCCTTCTAGCCATATGCTTAAGTGGATGTCTTGGAGAGAATGAAGATTCTGATAAAAATACCGCACCTGAAGCATTAATTATGATGCCTAGACAGGCTGACATTGTTGAAGCTGGAAAACCTTTCGCTATAGATGGGTCCGCTTCTAAAGATGCAGACGGAGATGAATTACAGTACAAATGGACACTTTCAGGCCTAGGAAGTCCTATTGATTTGAGTAATAAAGTATCTGACACAGTTATCATAGAAAACCCTGGAAAAGATTTAGTACTAACTTTGCTTGTTCAAGACCCAAGAGGATTAACTGGTCAAGATATAGTTGTAATTACTGTAGAACCTGGCAATAGACCTCCTACAGCAATAATTACAACTCCAACTAATGGAGGCGCCTATTCTGAACGAAATGAAATTGTATTCAACGGATTGGCAAGCAGTGACCCAGATAATGATTTCTTGACTTATACGTGGGATCTTTCAGAAGCCGGGGGGCCGAGCTACACCGCATCAAAGCAGAGCAAATTTTCATTAGACTTGAGTGAAGGTCAATACTCAATTAGTTTGACCGTGGAAGACCCTGACGGAGAAAGCAGTACAGCTACTCACTCGTTCACTGTTACTAATTTACCTCCAGTATCAAAGATTACTAGTAACGTAAATTCCCTATTTGTAGGTGAAAATATACAACTTTCTGGAGAGGAATCTTACGATCCCGAGGGCGGAGCCTTAGATTTTCTTTGGAATTTTGGAGACAATAAAACATCATCACTTAAATCTCCAGAATATAGTTGGAATTCACCGGGAACATTTACAGTCTCACTTACTGTTGAAGATGGTGAGGGACAAGAAACTACCTCAACA
Source organism: uncultured Thermoplasmata archaeon (assembly GCA_964015055.1). Classification (GTDB taxonomy): domain Archaea; phylum Thermoplasmatota; class Poseidoniia; order MGIII; family CG-Epi1; genus CG-Epi1. The sequence goes on along the minus strand of CAXHBG010000015.1, from coordinate 15,374 downwards.
AAAGATATTGAGGTCAAATCCTTAGGGCCTGTAGCCAGCTTTACTTTTTCATCTGGTGAGAAGATAAGAGCCAATGATAATGTAACACTTGATGGAAGCGATTCATCTGCACTCGGAGCTCCAATCAAAGAATACAAATGGAACTTTGGTAATGGAGATGAATTAACTACAAACGAATCTAGTACTGAATATTCATGGAATTTGGGAGGATACTACAATGTTACTCTTACGGTAATTGACGAAGATGGAGAAACGGGAGAAATTACTAAGAGATTACAAGTAGTTCCAGAGGATTTTGTCGATGAAGGACAAGGAAATGAACTAGTGGATGGAAATGAGGATACTGTGAGTTACAATCTACCTGTTCAAATTTTTATTTCATCTTTACAGATAGAATTCACAGACATTGGATGTGTGGGATTGGGTGGAACTCTAAGCTACGTTATTTCACTTGAAGATTCAGACGGAAGCCAAATAGCTGAAGAAAATGGAAATGTAGCTTGTGGGGAAAGTGCAAGTTGGAACGAAATTATATCCAATGATGACAATTCAATGGTTCTAGGTGATTACCAAGTTGCTATAGAGCTAACTAACGGAGGAACTCCAGTTCAAGCAAACTGGAATTACCGTTTCGAAATAATTTATAATTTTTAAATCTTAATTGAAAAAGATACTGTACTATTATTTCTAGAAAGTAAATCTTTGAGCCTAACTATTTTTGGATTAAGAGGAGAAAGTTTTGATTTCATACCTTCAACATGTCCCTCTCCAACTATTGCAACTATTCGACTATCATGATTACCTCTCAATATTTTAACTAAATTCTTTGACATGTAAGTATCTCTTCTATCTATTAAATGGGATTTGATAGTAGGATAGTTAGCAGAAAACTCCCTTAATTCCTCAGTAAAATCGCCTGATAGCAGACTGTCTCCAAAGTTTGTATCGCCTCTACCCACGAAAGAAAAAATAATGTCTTTGATTAATCTCCAAAATTCAATCCAAGGCATGTTTTTCCAAGCATCTCTTAATGTGACTAATATCGGTTTATCTATCAATTTAATATCTGCACCTAAAGCTCTTGCAATCTTACCCGCAACGAGCATTTCAGAACCTGGGGAGCTACCGAAAGAATCACCAAGATGTTTTTGAATTCGAGACAAAAGTCTCAAAAAAAAAGGACCCCCGGAACTTTGAGAATTAGTTTGTAAAGCTATCCACCTTTCCCGGTCTAATTCCAAAGCAATACAGGTTGGATCAAAGTCTCTTATGTATACTTCAAGGGAAGATGATAAATCTATAACATGAGCTGTTCCAATTATCATTAATGAAGACATAATTAGTATCAATAAGATAGAGACATATTAAATAACAATGCTCGTTAGTGATTTATGTTCAGTTCAAAAGAAAGTCCTGATGCACCTTCGAAGTGTCCCTACTGCAATAAAGATATTGGAGTCGATGGGAATACTTACAGGTTTCAAGTCGTAGATTTTACCGCTGAAACCTCAGGCAATCAGAGAAATGCGGGAAGAGTTATTGCAGTGTCTTGTTCAAATTGCAAAAAAGTCCTGGGATTTGTAAATCAATAAAATTATCTCAAAAAAATAATTAAAAACATCAAAGTTGCTGCTGCTTCGAAAGTTGCCAGAATTATGGAACCCTTTGCAACTATATTGTAAGTTGGCTGTGGAGTAATTGGCAAATAGATGTAATGAACTAAAATTTCTAATATTAGAAGCCACCCGGTCCAGATGAATAGTTCATAGTTCCAAGGGAATATTTCAAAGTAACCTGAAAATAGTAGAAGAGATACTCCACAAATTGTAAAGAACCAAGATAATTTCATAGTAAACTCAGCACCAAATTTTGTTGCAAATGTTTCTATTCCGAAACTTCTGTCAAACTCCACGTCAATTGCCATAGTCGGACAGTAAAGTGCTAAAAGATAACAAATTGTGGATAGGAAGAAAAGTCTCGGAAAATCAACAATAGGCTGCTCTATTGACCATGCGGCTAAAGGAATTAGAAAACCTAAACTAATTCCGTTACTAAGTAAGTCCAAACCAGGCCAGGACTTAAATCTAAAAGGTTCCATGTTATAAACAAAGGATATAGCAGTTAAACCCAAAATGCAGTATAGAAACTCTAAGTTGTACCTTAATGATAATATTACGCAAGATATTTGCAAAAACCAGAACAAAATCCAAGATTGCCTTAAACTAACTGTACCACGAACAAGTAAGCTAAATTCTTTTCGAGGATTTTTTTTATCTAAGTCAATATCACAAATATGATTCAAAACAAAAGTGGAAGAAGTAAGTAGAGCTATTATCAGAAATCCATAAAATAGATCAAAGCTGTATAATTCTCTAGAAGAAATTACATAACCAATAAAAAAAGGGGTAAAGCCAACCATCCAAAACTCAAACCCGATAAATCTTAGCCAAGTAAGCCTTGTAAATATTTTATTATTGATTAGACGATCAAAAGTTAAATTTGCCATTTTTGTATATTTGTGCTAAGAGCCCAACCTTAATATCTTTAGGCTGTATAATAAAATATGAGTAATGATTTTGAATATGCGCACAACAACAAAAATGTAATTTGGATGTCACAAAATACCAACCATTTACCTACACACGGCGCTATCCAAGACGCAATTAGAAAATCTGCTGATGAAAGGGAATATACCAAATATCCTCTAGCCTCAGGCTTTCCCAAATTAAAAGAATTAATTTTAGGAGACTTAAACCTACCTGATCATGATTTACACATCACTAATGGAGGTACAGAAGCCCTCTACTGCTTGATGAGACATATACAGCCTAAAGGAAGTGAAATGATTACTTCGGACCCATCATACTTTGTAGTTCATAAATTTGCTAAACTAGGTGGTGCTAAGTGTACAGATATACCCATTTATCATGGAAATTACAGATTCGAAATAGAAGATATTAAGGAAGCTATCAATCCAAATACTAAGTCTATTTTTTTAATTGATCCGATAAATCCACTAGGCAGTACATACCCTAAAGAGGAAAAAAAAGCTATATGTGACTTGGCTGAGGATCACAAATTTTGGATAATTGACGATATTACCTATTGTGATTTTGCACCCAATCATGTTTTAGCTGCTGATATTTTGCCTGAAAGAACGATTACCGGTTACTCCGTATCTAAAAATTGTGGACTAGCTGGATTAAGAGTTGGATCACTCGTAGGACCTAAAGAATTTATATCCGAGGTTCGAGGAACAATGGTATCTGATTTAGGAATAAATGTTATAGGCCAGAGAGCTGCAATTGCTGCTCTAGAAACTAAGAAGGACTGGTTACCTGGTATGCTAGAAACTGCAAGAAAGAACCAAGAAATAATAAAAAAAGCTGTTGATAAAGTTGAAGGGGCATCACTGCCAGTCTATCCTTCAGCCGCCAGTATGATGGTTATTGATATTTCAAAGCATAAAGCTGATCCTCAATCTGTGCAGGATAAGTTGTTGTATGAAAATGATATTTTTGTGAGAGCTGGAAATTATGTTTCAACTAGATTCGGAGAAAAATTCATACGTGTGTCGTTTTCTATACCAACTCCTGAAGTTGAAAAGTTTGCTGAAGCTTTTCCAAAAGTTATGGAAGAACTAAATATCTAAATTAGCTACTGCTGTGGCATTTGCTTCGATATATTCCCTTCTTGGTTGAACATCGTCACCCATTAGTTCAACAAACGCCTTATCTGCTAGCTCAGCGTCTTCAATCTCAACTTTTAGTAAAGTTCTTCTTGAAGGGTCCATAGTTGTATCCCACAATTGTATTGCATTCATTTCCCCAAGCCCTTTGTACCTCTGAACTGAAGCTCCAGAACCATATTCTTCCAATAATCTTTCTAATTGGACATCGTCGTATGCATATGACATCTTTTTCCCCTTACTAACCTTGTACAAGGGCGGTTGGGCGACATACACATATCCTGCATCAATCAAACCCTTCATGTGTCTGTACAGGAAAGTCAATAACAATGTACGAATATGAGCTCCATCTACATCTGCATCAGTCATTATAATCAATTTATGATAGCGAGCTTTATCGAGTTCAAATTCATCTTCTTCCTCGACCCCAGTTATGCTACATCCCATAGCTGTGATTAGAGCCATAACTTCATTATTTGCTAAAATTTTATCTATTCTTGACTTTTCAACATTCAAAATTTTACCTCGCAATGGTAGAACTGCCTGCGTTGCCCTATCTCTTCCCTGTTTAGCTGTTCCACCTGCTGAATCTCCCTCAACAATGAATAATTCTGATTCTGAGGGATCTTTACTTTGACAATCTGCCAATTTGCCAGGTAATCCTCCACCTTCCAAAATTCCTTTACGTCTAGTTAAGTCTCTTGCTTTTTTTGCAGCCTCACGAGCCTGAAATGCCTGTATACACTTGGAAATTATTATCTGAGTATCTGAAGGATTCTCAGCAAAGTAATTCGATAAAGCTTCTGTCATGATTTTATCAACAATACCTTTAACTTCGGAATTACCTAATTTTGTTTTGGTCTGTCCTTCAAACTGAGGGTCGGGTACTTTAATTGACAAAATAGCCGTTAATCCTTCTCTAACATCATTGCCTTCTAACGCTGAATCTTTTTCTTTTAATTGCTTTCTTTTCCTAGCTACACTATTTATTGTACGAGTTAGAGCTGTTTTTAATCCTGACAAATGTGTTCCACCTTCACGAGTTGCAATGTTATTTGTGAAAGTGTGTATGTTTTCTCTAAATGCTGAGGTCCACTGTAATGCAGCTTCAACTTGAATTTGATCTTTTTCCCCAGTAACAAACATAGGATTAGACATTAAAGAGGTCTTACCCTTATTCAAGAATTTAACATATTCTGAAATACCTCCTTCATAGAAAAAATTATCTGATTTGCCGTTCTCGACTTCTTCTCTTAAATTTATAGTGATTCCTGCATTAAGATAAGCTAATTCTCTGAGCCTATACCTCAATGTTTGATAATCAAAGTCTACTGTCTCAAAGATTGTTGCATCTGGAGTGAATCTAACGCATGTTCCATTTTTATCACTATCACCTAACCTTTTCAAATCTGAATCCAGATTACCTCTTTTGTATGTCTGAGTGTATGAGCCGCCATCTCTATGAATCTCTACAGATGCTTTAGTTGAAAGAGCATTAACAACTGAAACTCCAACTCCGTGAAGACCTCCTGAAACTTTATAGGTATCGCTATCGAATTTTCCTCCTGCATGAAGCTTGGTCATGACTATTTCTACTGCAGGAACTTTATACACTGGGTGAGGATCTATTGGAATACCTCTTCCGTTATCTGTTACCGAACATGATCCATCTGTGTGCAGTACAACATCAATAGAATCGCAATGACCATTCATTGCTTCATCAACTGAATTGTCTACTACTTCGTAAACTAAATGGTGTAAGCCAGCCTCGCTTGTTGAGCCTATATACATTGAAGGGCGCTTACGTACAGCTTCTAACCCTTCTAATACTTGAATCTGGTCTGCTTTATAATCCTCTGAGTTTTCTGGCATAATAATATTCTATGACTATATGGAAAAGGGATTTTAAATGTACCTCACAAATGCTTAATATATTAGCAATTTATAGCGTTTTTCGGCCCGGACGCCAACCTGCTGGACAAGACTTCCCAGATTGAAGTGCTTGTAACGTTCTTACTGTTTCATCAACACTACGCCCAATCCAAGCTGGATTTACAGCCATTGACATCAAAATTCCTTCATCATTGATTATGAAAGTTCCCCTTAATGCTTGGCCTAGAGAACGCTGGAGAACTCCATAAGAGGTAGAAATCCTAAGAGATGGATCTGCCATTAGAGGATATGATAATTTATCAATTCCCCCTTTTGTTCGTGGCTTTTCCATCCAAGCCTTATGTGAGTTCTTTGAATCTGTAGAACATCCAATCAAAACGCAATTGGCTTTTTCAAAGTCCTTTATCCTACGATTAAATGAGTGAATTTCAGTGGGACATAAATCTGAAAAATCTCTTGCGTAGAAAAAAATAACTGCCCACTTTTTTTCCTCAATTATTTTATTTAGAGAAATCTTGTCGAAAAATATTTGTTTTTTACGAGAATCAAATCTTACAACATCGGCTTCAAAGAGTGGAGCTGGTTTACCTAATCTGGGGAATGAATTTGACAAAATATAACCTCAAAAGTATAATTTGAACAAAATGTATAAAGTTATGCCCAAAAATACGAACCTAGAGTTCTAAATTTAATTAATTATTGCAGAAAATTAATCGAAAAAAGCTTTTATTGAGGAAATCACTTCAAAAACATCTGAATCTGAAAGTGCTGGATGTACTGGTAAACTCAATACTTCTTTAACCAAAATTTCTGCGTTAGGGCAACTTGATTGGTACTCTTTCATGGAAGGGTAAGAATACAATAAACTAGGATAATATATTCCAGTATTTATCTTTCTTTCCAATAAAAATTCCCTCAATTCATCCCGCTTGTCGGAGCGAATAGTATATTGATGAAAAACATGTCCTCTTCTATTTTTTGGAGTAATTACTAAGTCTGAAAGTTCAGAGTTATATCTTTCAGCTATTTCCCTGCGCCTAGTATTAAAATTCGGTAACTTTTTAAGTTGCTCACGTCCAATAGCTGCTGAGATATCTGTCATACGATAATTATAACCAAACTCAGTGTGCTGATATTGTGCAGACATACCGTGTGCACGAATTATCTTACATTTATTAGCAAAATCTTCATCATTTGTTGTTATGATTCCACCCTCTGAGGTAGTCATATTTTTTGTTGGATAAAAACTAAACCAACCGGCTTTTCCAAAACTACCGGCATTACCCTCCCAAGAATTTGCACAATGAGCCTGAGCTGAATCTTCAATTAAAAGCAAATTATTTCTTTTAGAAATTTCCAAAAACGAAGGCATGTCTGCCAACTCACCGTAAAGGTGAACTGGATGAATAGCCTTAGTTTTATCTGTAATTGCGGCTTCAACTTTACTAGGATCTAAGCAAAAACCGTCTTCTTCAACGTCTACAAAAACAGGTTTGGCCCCAGCCATTATGACTACTGAGGCTGTGGCAAAGAAAGTAAAAGGAGTTGTGATTACTTCATCCCCAGGCCCTATGCCACTTGCTAACATAACTAGATGGCCAGCTGTTGTTCCATTACATGCAGCTACTGCATATTTGACTCCACAAAGCTTTGCAAATTCTTTCTCAAACTTAGCTACTTCCGGACCTTGTGCAATAATACCTGAACGTAAAACTCTATCCACTGCCTCTCTTTCTTCTTTACCTATCTGTGGACTAGCTATCTGAATCATATCTTCTTAGTCACAAGTAGGTATTAAAAGCAAGACCCAATGAAGTTACGAGAGCATATGTTTGAAAATACAAATTGGAAGGCTGTAAGCGCTGAAATAATGGGAACTTTTTTCTTAGTTTTTTTTGGGGTTTCATCATTAACAAATAATGCAGGCGTTGTTAGTGAGGGTGATGGAACAATACATATTTTAATTGGATTAACTACTCTTACTTTGACTCTTTTTGTTCTTGTACATATTCTTGGACCTGTCTCTGGGTGTCACCTCAATCCAGTAATAACTATTCCCACCTATCTTTCAGATAAAATGGATAAAGATACTACTATTGCTTACATTGGGGGTCAGATTGTTGGCGCATGCCTTGGATTTTATTTATTTGATTTAATTAATCCTGGAACAAGTGATTCTATTCTAGATGGAGATTCAGCATTATTGTTGGCCGCAATGGTTGGAACAACATTCTTTGTAACTTCTCTATTGACTTCACAAGATCCTGGTTCAATAGCTGCAACGCTATTCATTGTTTCAAGTACCGCATTTGGCGATGTTAATCCTGGTGTTTCACTAGGTAACATGATCGCTACTGATGTAGAATTCATGTTCTTCGGAATTGTAGGATCGTTAATTGGATGTATTATCGGCTGGGGAATTAAAGAAAATATTATTGATCAGTAATTACAGAAGTTGCGTAACTTCTTCTACTGAACGAAGTTCTTGGAAGTAAATTTGTTCTATGGAGTCGTACATCTCTTCATCATCTTGAATCAAAGCCAGTACTTGCTCATATCCTTCAGCAGCTTTTTGCTCCGTTTTTAGGGATTCTTCAAGCATTTTCTTGTAATCTGTTGTGTGAACTATCTCTGTTGAATCTCTGTCTGTGACCGCTGTACCACCTAGTTTAACAATTGCAGATCTAACCATTTCAGCATGAGTATGAGATTCTGTAGCTTCTTCGTCAAAGAAAGGCTTTAGATGTAATCTGTGAATTCCCTTGACGTACGCGGAATAATGCGAATAAAGGGCAGCTGCGCGTAATTCCCAGCTTAGCCCATCATTCAGTTTTTCTATTAAGTCAGTGCGTGACATTTATGGTCAGGAATAATTGGTATAAAAAAACTTAGCCAATGTTCAGTAGAATAATACTTCATCGTGGTTGTACTGGTAAAATGGCAGTTCGTGTCATAACTATCTTTTGCTTGACATTATCATCAAGACTAATGTCAATATCCTTAGCTAAATTAGAAAAATCATAATTTTTAATTGAAATAACTGAATCGTCTTCGGCGATTATTTCTGATAAATCTGGACAAGAATCACCAAAATAAACCCACCCTACAGCTTTTGTATCTTTATTAACTCCAGCCAATTTTAATGCTTTTGAAATTTGTCTAAGTGAAGTTAAGTATAGTAAGACTTCTGTAGATTTATCTTTTGATAGATTAAAACCATTATCGTGAGAAGAGAGAGAAAGAGTTGAAGCTTGATACAAATGTTCAATTCCGCAAACGCTTTTTGAGTCTACAAGGGTTAAGTTTGAAGTTACAAAAGATAATATTTTATCTAAATCATTCGTCTTTAAATGGCCGCACCCTACAGTTAATTTCACAAGGACTAATCGACAGAGGAGATTATATAATAGGTAGCGTGGTCTGAAACATAGAGTTTAGTATGAGCGTTGAGTTAGAAGAACAGATTGCACAGCTTGAAAACAGCTTGGGTCAGGAACAACAGAGACTTGAAAAATTATGGGATGCTTACGAACAACAAGAAAAAGATTTGAATGCATCTTTGGATAGAATTAATTACCTAGAATCAGATATTGAAACCAGGCAAACAATGATAACTTCTTTGCAAGAATTACTTACTGAGAGAGATGCAAAGCTTCGTGATCTTGAAATTCAAAGGCAAAGGCAAACTAAAATCGCCGCTGAATACGAACCTAAGATTAAAGAAATGCAAGGAATAATAGAAGATCAAACCGAAAAATATGAGCGATTATTATCTATTACCCAAGAAATGGAAGATGAACTTGATTTGGCAAGGCAATCTTTGCATGCAAGAGATGGTTGGTTTAACGCCAATATTAGTAGTTTAGAATCTGTCTCTGATATTATTAAAGAATGGAGAAACATACAAGGTGGAAAATTCCCTGAAGTTAAAGAATCAAGTGGGCCTGGCGGGGGAAAAAGCGCATTCGTTTCTTCTGTTGCAAAAATAAAAGGTTTAGGGGCAGTAAAAGCTGAAAACCTGTATGATGCAGGATTCCATACTATAGATGATTTGAAAAGTGCATCAACAGAAGATATTGCAAGTGTAGTTGGTTTTACAAATCTAAGTGCAAGTAAAGTAGTTAAAGGCGCTAAAGAGCTTTAGATTAGTAAAAAATTAGTTATTATTTCCTGATTTCTTACTTCTGGATGAAAAGAAACGCCAAAGGCATTAAACTTTTTATGAGATATCATTTGTATTGTATTTTCACTTTTAGCCAGAACACTGAAAGAAGTTACTTCACTCACCGAGAAATTATGCATATTATATGCTTGAAAATTACCACTTGCTAGAGGGTTCTGAATCTGTGTCTCAACGTTTACCATGCCTATTTGTTCTTGAACTATAATTTCCTCACTGAAAATGCTGCATATTATTTGGAAGCCTGAACATATTCCCAATATATCTTTACCGTGATTTTTCAGTTTATTAAAATCGAGTAAGTAATTCAAATAGTCATTGTCTTGTAAAGAGGTTCCGCAAATTATTATCTTTTCATATCTCTGAAAATCAAAAGTATCTAGGTTTCTGTAGTTTATTAGATCATAATCAAAGGATTTAATTATTTCAATAATTGGATTTACAAATTCATATTCACTCAATTTCTCTTTACATGTTGATATTAGTAATATTTTCATTTAAGCTCAGCCTCGATTATTTCCAGACGGCCTGAAAAATTAGAATAGTGAATTTTTGAAGATAGTATCTCTAACTTTTTTGAAAACATAGGTGCATTAATTACTAAAGACTCAAATTCTCCTCCTTCACCAGCAGGATTAATTCTCTACTTTTTTGAATATAATAATAACTCATTAATTGTGGAAGAATCAATCTCTTTTCCCAACCAGGATTCATCAAATGGTTCTGCTGCGACTCCTGTAATAATAGAACTAATATTGTGAGTTTGAAGTTTCTTTAATAATTTTTCTTGAGATAATTGCCATAATGGATTAAAGCACCATAAATTCAATTTATTACAAATCTTTTGTATTCTCGTTGATTGGTATGTTGATGCTAATGCTCCTGTAACTATTCCTTGGATTGAGAAATCTTCTTTTGCCTTTTTAATTAATGTGAATAAATCGTCTAATTCATCATCTTGAATCCCTTCAGTTTCTTGGATGATTCGTGGAATGCCCAGAGATTCAGCTTGCAATTTTGTCCATGTGATTGCTGGAGTATGGAACATCCAGCTGTCTTGGTTGGAAGACTTCATCGTTAGCAAACATGATATTTCGTGGTCTTCTGAAGCTAAATGCATTGCAAGGTAAGAATCCTTACCGCCCGAAAATAATATTCCTAATTTCATCGACGTTTCCGCTTAGCTATCAAATATACTTCGCTGGACTGTTTGCGTGATGCTTCTGGAGACAAGGTCCTAACTGAACCAAATTCATCAATTACTGCTTTTCTATATTCTTGAAAATCTGCACCTTCAAAAACCTTAACAACAAATGCTGAAGCTTTCCTTTCTGCTGCAATCTCTAACGCTAACGATGACAACTCAACGGAACGCGCCTGGTCTACTGAATAATTTCCTGATAAATTAGGGCTCATATCCGATATCACTACATCAGCCTTGGGCATCAATTCCTGTAATTGATTTCTTGTATCTGTTTCACGTAAGTCTCCCTGAATGAAAATCGCTCCCGCCAACGGCAATATATGTTGTAAATCTACTCCTACAAGTTTTCCCTCCTCCCCTATAAATTCTAATGCAACCTGTGACCAACCGCCTGGCGCAGCTCCTAAATCTAAAACCTTGTCTCCATTCTTAAAAATCTTACTTCTCTTTTGTATATCTTTCAATTTATAAGTTGATCTTGCCCTGTATCCCTCTCGACGGGCTTTGCGTTGAAAAGCGTCACTACGGCCCTGTCGGCCTTGCCCTGGCATTTATTTTCCGCCGGCCTTTTTGTAAGCCCATTCTGCGGCTTGACAAATGTTTCTATCTGCGCCAGTAGTTGTTCTGTTTTTAATAATTGGTAAATGGGGCTTGACCAAAGTAGGCTTGTTTGATCCAATGTAACCTAGAGCTTTAACAACTTCAGTATGTACATACCAATCATCGTTTTTCAGTACTTTCGCTAATTTAGGAACTGCATGAAAAACAACCATTGCATCTTTACTACCTATTCTTCCTACTGCCTTAGCTGCCGCTTTACGTAATTCAGAAGATTTACTTTCGATTCCTTTAATCAGACCAGGAACTGCGCCCTTGACTGAATGGGGGTCTGCTAATCCCAACATTCCTAAACAATCTGCTGCTCTTTCTTTCAGTTTTTCACCTGAATTAAAAGCCGAAACTACCTCTGGAGCCAAAGATACTGATGGTTTTGGATATTTTTTTGCAAACTCTGTTAGAAGTACGATTGAATGGTAAACTACTCTCCAATCATCATCGCGAAGCGCTTGTTTCAATGCTGGAAGTGCTGCCTTAGGAATCTTATTCATAATCTTTGATAATGACTCTTGAGTCTGGTATCTCACATCTTTATCATCATCACTAAGCATTTCAAATAAATCTGCTATAGTATCACTATTCTTTGCTTTAGATTTTAATGAAAAAGTTGTCCAAATATCTATTACTCTTGAACGAACAGACGGATAAGGACTGTCCAAAGCTGATTGCATTCCTTCAAAAATCTCTTTTGCTCTTTTGGGTCTTACTTTTCTCAGTTCCATCAGCCCTTCTATCAAGGCTTCTTGTGGAGATTCCATTTGATCTGGTAAAACTCGAAGAAATGAATCTATGATTGGGTCAAGCCATTTCTCTTCAGTCTGTGCTTGAATAACTAGAGCCTTAATCGCAGCAGTTCTTTGAATTTCGGTACCTGCTGACATTTCGGTAAGGTTTTTTTCTATTTTATTGTCCTGAGAGCCTCCGGCAGCTCCATCTGCCCACTGACCTACGGAGTCCTTCAAATTCTGTAATCTGTCTCTGAAACCCACGCTTAGCTTACGGGGATGATAGTAATAAACCTCACCTCAGTGTAGGACTATGCCTAAGTTGGCCGAGAAATTTATTAGTGATAATGGCGCAAACATTTATGATAAAGTAAAAATTACAAATAAAGACCAAACTTTCGAAGGAATCATTATGCCAAGAAATAATTTTTCTGGAGAACATATCGTTGTTATAAAACTCGATAATGGATACAATATTGGAGTCTCTACCGAAAATGCTGAAATGAATGTTATTGAGAAAGCAAAAGAAAAACCAAAGAAAGAACTTAAAAACAAAAAAAATAAAAATCTAAAAGATATCACTATACTAGGAACCGGCGGAACTATTGCCTCATTTGTAGATTATAAAACGGGTGCAGTAAGTCCAGCAATTACTGCTGAACAACTTGTAAATTCGGTCAGCTCACTCAAAGAAATAGCTAATATTGAAGCTGAACCTCTTTTATCTTTAGCATCTGAAGACATGGAGCCAAAGCATTGGGAACAAATGGCTGTAAAAGTAGAAGAAATACATTCAAAGAAAGACCACGGAATTATAGTAGGTCACGGGACTGATACTATGGGATACTCTGCCGCTGCTCTTTCATTCCAATTACCTGAATTATCCAATCCAGTTATCTTCACAGGCTCTCAAAGAAGCCCTGATAGACCTTCAAGTGACGCACATCTAAATTTGGAAGGAGCTGCAAAAGCCGCTATGACAGACTTAGGAGAGGTGTCCATAGCCATGCATGAAACTACTGATGACGTAGGCGTAGCTATCTGGCGAGGAACTCGAACTAGGAAAAATCATTCATCAAAAAGAAGTGCTTTCACCTCATTGAACGATGAACCTATAGGTATTGTAAACGAAAAAATTGAGTGGAAAGGAAAATACAAACCTATTTCTGATGAAACTACTATAAGATCTGGATTTGATGAGAATATAGCTATGGTTTGGGCACATCCTGGTTTTAAAGCTGAGGATTGGGAAAACACAATTTCTTCAAAAAAAGGAGCCGTGATTGCTGGTACTGGATTGGGACACATAAATTCAAACTTGCTAGATTCAATAGGTAAAACAGCAAAAGATATTCCTGTTGCAATGTCCACGCAATGTTTGGCTGGAACTACCAATCTGAATGTTTACAGAAATGGAAGAGAATTACTAGAAAAAGGCGTTGTGGAAACACATGATACATTACCTGAAACTTCACTTGTGAAAATGATGTGGCTAACAAAGCATGAACCAAATAATGTAAGTGAGTTAATGGGTGTAAACCTTGTCGGTGAATTGTCGAATTCAAGAAAATTAATTTGAGAAAAGCTCTTTAGACTACTGCTCAGTTGTGATAATATGATTCACTCACAATTTGAGAAATTAGCTAGTTTGCTAATCAACCATTCTTGCACATTAGGGAAAGGTGAAAAAGTATTGATTGAAGCTTTTGACATTCCTCAAGAAATGGTAATCGCCACCATTAGAGCTGCACGTAAAGTTGGAGGAATCCCCTTTGTTACTTGGAAAAATAATTTGATTCTAAAGGAACTAATCTCTGATACTACACAAGAGCATATGGGATTGATGGGGGATGTGGAAAAATTCAGAATGAAGGAGATGGATGCATACATTGGACTTAGAGGAAGTCTCAATATTTCTGAAATGTCTGATATTGAATCTGGAAAAATGGCCATTTATCAATCGGAACTCCTACAAAAGGTCCATTTCAAGGAGCGTGTTGCAAACACAAAATGGGTTGTTTTGCGATGGCCAACGCCATCTATGGCTCAACAAGCTAATATGTCTACAGAAGCTTTTGAAAAATTCTACTTCGACGTCTGTTGCTTAGACTACAAAAGGATGGATGAGGCAATGAAGCCATTAGAAAAATTGATGACTGAAACTGATAAAGTTCATATCAAAGGGCCAGGAACTGATCTGAGATTTTCAATTAAAGGCATCCCAGCAATAAGATGTGCTGGCGAGCGCAATATTCCTGATGGTGAATGCTTTACAGCTCCAGTAAAAGATTCTGTAGAAGGACATATCCAATTTAATGCTGAAACGTTGTATCATGGAACCGTTTTCAATGATATAAGATTAGAATTTGAAAAAGGTAAGGTTGTTAAAGCAACTGGAAGTGATGAGGAAAAACTGAACTCAATTCTGGATACAGATAAAGGTGGTAGATTCATTGGAGAATTTGCAATTGCCTTTAACCCATACATAACAGAACCTATGAGAGATATTTTGTTCGATGAAAAAATTGCAGGTAGCTTCCACTTTACGCCTGGAAACGCCTATGATATTGCAGATAATGGAAATAGATCGGACATACACTGGGACATGGTACTAATTCAACGTCCAGATTACGGTGGCGGTGAAATCTGGTTTGACGATGTTTTAATTCGGAAAGATGGAATGTTTGTTGTTCCTGAACTAAAAGGATTAAATCCCGAAAATCTAGTATAATGGCAAATGAAAAAAAAATAAATGCAATTGCCGACGCAGAGCAAGCGGGACTATACTATTCTAGTAACACTGAAGATGGATTTACTCGTAAAATGGAAGGTGAAAATCAAATTTTTCTGAATTCTAAGGGAAAACCAATTAAAGGAAAACGGGATCTCAAAAGAATTGAAGAAATGAGAATACCTCCTGCATGGACTGATGTTTGGATTTGCACGGAGAAAAATGGACATCTACAAGCTACTGGAATTGATGCAAAAAAGAGAACACAATACATTTATCAACCTATTTGGACCCAATTAAGGAGTGAAGCTAAATTCGATAAAATGTCTCTTTTT
>CAXHBG010000014.1:0-20825 GCA_964015055.1 uncultured Thermoplasmata archaeon | reverse complement strand
GTATTAGTATTTTACTACTATCTCAAACTAAAACAGCAGTCATGAAGCCATAGCCTGAATCGATTATTTCAACATCATAAAATTCACCTAATGGCAACTCTTCTGTTAAAATAATTGGACGATAGTTATCATCCCTGCAAAGTGTACTGCCTCTCTTTTGATTCTCCACAGTTAAAACGGAAGTTTTTCTTCCAACGAACCGCCTAAAGCTTTTAGCTCCCAATTTTTTTCTTAAAATCGTTAACTCGCGTGAACGTTTTTTGACTATTCTACCGTTTATTCTTTTGTATCTAGAAGCTGGTGTTCCCTTTCTAGGGGAAAAACGTGTTACATTAACTAAATCTGGAGACAATTCATTTAACAAGCCTATTGTCTTACGATGGTCTTCATCAGTTTCTCCTGGAAATCCAGTTATTATGTCTGTAATAATCATCATTTCAGGATAATAATATTTGAAAACATTTACTACCTCCCAAAACTCTTCAAGTGTGTGATCTCTAACCATAGAGTCCAATATCTTTTGTGAACCCGATTGAATTGGCAAGTGAATAAATTTGTAAGTTCTCGCATCGCCCCATGCCTTAGCCATTTCATGTGAACGTCCAGCAACTAACATTGGATTCAACATACCTACTCTTAGTCTAAATTCTCCATCTAAATGTGATAACTCCGTTAGCAAATTCTCAAGACTAGATCCTGTATCTGCTCCAAATGCTCCGTTATCTTGTGAAGTTAACAATAGTTCTTTGCTTCCAGAATCTATCGCGTATTGAGCCTTGAAAAATATGTCATTTACTGAACGTGATTTTACTCTGCCTCTAGCCTTCAAAGTTGCACAATAAGTACATCTACCGAGACATCCTGAAGATATGGGTAAAATAGATGCAAAGGGAGATTCTAAAGTTTCTGGCTTGCAACCACCTCTGCCAATCAAGTCCCCTAAACCATTAATGTCCCCAGGAGAGACTAAAGGAGCATTAGGAAATTTGGAGTTCAAGGCCTTAGTATCTGCACTAGCCATGCATCCACTAACTATCACATTTTTACCTTGATCCATTAGCTCAGAAATACGCTTTTCCATTTTGTTTTGTGTTGACTCTATTACTGTACAAGTACCAAGAACTACGGTTTTAGCTGAGGTTGAATCCTTTGCAATTTTGTGGCCTAACTCATTCGCGTAATCTCTCATTTCAAGAGTTTCACCCTGATTTGCAGTGCACCCATAACCTTCAAACCAAATCGACACAAATAACCAACAAATCCCCTAATTAAGACCCTCCCTGTACACCTCATATGCTCATAAATCTTGAAGGAATTGATGGATGTGGAAAGTCTACACAGTCACAATTTTTAATGGATAAATTCGAGAGTAATAATGAAAAAATAATATTACTGAAAGAACCAACAAATGGCAAATATGGGCAAAAGCTATGGGAAATGCTAAGTGGAAAGATTGAAGCTACCACTGAAGAAATTTTAGAATTATTTGTATTAGATCGCAGAGAGCACGTAAATGAAAAAATTAAGCCAGCTCTTGATGAAGGCAAGATTGTTCTTATGGATAGGTATTATTATTCCACAATGGCATATCAAGCAGCTGCAGGAATTGATGTTAACAGGATTAGGAAAGATAATCAGTTTGCGCCTAAACCAGATATTGTATTGATTTTCGATTTACCTGCTGATTTAGCAATGAAACGCGTTAGAAGTCACAGTGTAGCTGATGTGTTCGAAAAAGAAGAACACTTGGAAAAAGTTCGGAAAGCTTACCTTAATTTGGAAGATGATTCTTTAGTTCGAATTATAGATGCTACAAGAGCACCTGAGGAAATTTTTGACGAAGTCTGGAAACTAGTTTCCGAGGTTAGAAATGGATGATTTACTGCAACATGCAAAAGTAATTTTACTAATTGTACTGTCATATGATGTAATCATTCTTTTTCGAAGACCTGAAGCAGATAGTAAAATTATTACACTAGGCTTTTGGAAGGAGATTGAGAGAAAAGGAATAAATGGACTATTAATTCCTTGCACTATGATTTTTATTATTTCGCTTGATTATGCTCAAGGGCTTGATATTTACCTTTCACTGGTGCTATTGATTTTGAGTTTGGTTTATCTAGGATATCCTCGACCTTTTGCTCTC
This sequence comes from uncultured Thermoplasmata archaeon, assembly GCA_964015055.1. Classification (GTDB taxonomy): domain Archaea; phylum Thermoplasmatota; class Poseidoniia; order MGIII; family CG-Epi1; genus CG-Epi1. The sequence continues at coordinate 18,679 of CAXHBG010000014.1, read as the reverse complement.
GGAAAAAAAGGTATTTTACTTGATGGAAAAACTATTGTAAATGATAGAATCCTTAAGGCTAGAAAAACCGATAAAGGCTGTAAGATATCAATTGAGTGGTATGGCTGGTTAATGGAAAAAGAATTACCAAGTTGTGAAGTAACTGACGCAATTTTAGAAGAATTCGAGGATTAGGAAAAAACACCAAGAACACGCTGGAAAATTTTGTACATACCTGAAAGTGAGCTAACATTTTCGCCACTTTTTAACCTTTCACTCGCAATTTTATCTAAATCCCTCAAAACATCTAATGCTTTGGGCGTATCAAGATCATCATCTAATGCATCCTCAAAAATAGATAAAAGCGGAAAAATTTCATCATCTTTTTTTGGATCTGAAGAATCAACAACCATACAATCAACCGCATTTAATCCGAGACGCTCTCCCTCTTTACATGCCTTGAGCAAACCCTCAGGAGAATAAGGAGTAAATTCTCGATAATGATGGCTTAAAAGATAAAATCTAAGAGCTGCCGGAGGGCAATCTTCGAATACCTGACCAAGAGTGATTCTCTCACCTCTCGACTTCGATAGCTTGCCATCTGCATCTTCCATTAATCCATTGTGCATCCAAAAATCACAATAACTACTTAAACCAATTTTCTCGGCTAAAATCATTTCAGTCTCGTGATGGGGATAAATCAAATCTATACCTCCCCAATGAATATCAATTGGCAGTTCTAGCTCAGATGATGACATTATCGTACATTCTAGATGCCACCCCGGGCGCCCTGGTGGTAAGCCGTCAAACTGCCAAATTTCACCACCGTCTAGAGGAGGACCCCAAAGTAAGGTGTCGTGAGGGCTTTCTTTAGGTCCAGAATTTACGTCGGAAGTTGCCTCTGCTAAAGAATCTTCTAAATCAACTCTAAGCAGTTTACCGTGCTCTTCTTGCTTGATCCTTACAAAAATTCCCTCATTGGTTTGATAAGCTTCGCCTGCATCTAGTAATTTTTTTGTTTCTTGCGCAATTTGATGCACAAACTCTGAAGCCCGCGTATATTTTGTTGCAGGAGTGTTAGATAACAGACTCATTTTTTCTAAAAATTCCTTTTCATACTTTTGAGTAAATGTGAACTCATCTACGCCCTCCTTGGAAGCACCGAGAGCGGTCTCATCAGAGACATCTGTAAAATTTTGAATGTGAGTGACTTCATATCCCTTGTAGATTAACCACCTCTTCAATACATCAAAGGAAACATATGATTTGGCATGCCCCAAGTGTGTGTCTGAGTACACTGTAGGTCCGCAAATGTACAAACCTATATTCTTCTTATCAGAGTGAAACGTTTCTTTCTCACCCTTCGCAGTGTTAAAAAATTTCAACCTTTATCGCCTCCACCTCTAGCGCAAATATTACTTTCATCAGGCCAATCTATCCCATAGTACATTGACATGTAATACGAATTTGCGCTATAGCCTACCGAATCTAGAAGACTAGTAATTCTGTGATTTGGAGCAGGAACAAAAATATCAACAGTGGATTTAGAGGGAATTGCAGAAACTGACTTTTGAAGCATACCTCGCCAATTCTTACAACCTGGTTCTACAACCCAAGGCCCGACTTCGTACCAATTACTTTCTCCCTTAGCAACAATAAACCCCTTAACAATATTGTTATCATCCAGTGCGACAAAAGCGCATTCTGGTAGGTAGCTAACTAAGTCCTTAATATATTCAGATCTGTCTCCTCCAAACTGCCTCTTATCTATTCTTAAAATTTCATCCAAATGCCTGCCTGCAGGCACTATGTTGTCATCTGAATCAATTGCAAATGGTTGAAATTCTTTCATATCGGCGTCCAACCTAAAGAGAGTTGACATTCCTTCAGCCATAAATCCTAGTTTTTTGTAAAATGAGGCGGACTCCATTGTTGAATGAACTCTAACCGTGGAGCAAGATTCAAGTCTTCTCATTGCTTCGGTCACCAACTTAGTCCCCACATCTTTCCCCCTATATTCTTCTGAAACAAGAACATTGCCTATCATACCTATGCTACCATAATCAAAGGCAGTTGTGACGCCTACTAGTTTATCACCGTCGTACGCTCCGATTGGATGGCTTATCTTAAACAACCTATTCCAATCTTCTGATGAATTACCCCATCCTTCAGTATCTGTTAATGATTTAGCAGTTTCTAAATCAGTTTCAAGTAATTTACTAATTTCAATCATTTGTAACGTCGTAATCACAATCCTGTTGCCCAAATGTTAGAAATTTCTTTACTGATTCTTGAAGCTTAAGTCTGCAACTCCCATAACCATAATCTTCGCCTCCGTACCAATGAGGGCAATCTTTACACTTAAGCATGCTATTTTATTTTGAATTACATTAATAAAGATATCTATTGAAGAAATTTTATAATGTAAGGCTCTTGTGTGTACTTACATGAATCAATTTTATACGTTATCAATAGCCTTGATGCTGTGTTTGACTACTGTTAGTACAGGGTCTCTAGATGAACCTGTGGTCACTCAGATTAATGATTACCCAAACGGCTTTGATGGTCATGAAAACGACACCATTGATAGAACCATAACATTCCCATTCGATATATTTTATGATGATTATTATGAAACATCGGCTGAAGTTTACGCACAGCTATTAGAATTTGCAACTCAATACCCAGACATTGTAGAATTATATACATTGACAGATATTATTCCTGCTGGTCAAACTTGGCAAGGAAATGAAATTTACGGTGTTAAAATTTCAGATAATGTGGCTAATGAGCCTGCATTCTATGATGATCCCGATGAAGAAACGTATTTCTTGGTTAGCAATCATCACTCGAGAGAATGGATGACTATTCCAACTGTGATGTATTTCATACACTATCTAACGTATTTCTACGAAGAAGGCCCCATTGATAATGATGGAGATGGGCTAGTAAATGAAGATGTGATTGATGGAGTTGATAACGATGGTGACGGAGAACAAGGCGGTAGAGTTGATGAGTTTGGACGTGCTTTGTTCGATGGAATAGATAATGATGGGGATGGTATTATTGATGAAGGAATTGACGAAGACCCTAGTGAAGCTCGAGTAACACATTTAGTAAACAACCGCGAAACTTGGATTATTCCTCTACTGAATCCCGATGGATATAATTTTGATAGGGAAGACCCTGACAGGTTTTGGCGTAAAAACATGCGTGATAATGATGGAAATGATAGGTATGGTGATGAATGTGACGGTGTTGACATTAATCGGAATTATCCTATGGAATGGTCACATAACACTCAAGGTCAAGCTTTGATTGGAGATGATTTAGAACCGGAGTTCACAGTTGATGATGACAACCCGTGCTCAGATGTATATCACGGTCCAAGAGATTTCTTTGATGATGATGGGGACTGCGATAGTGACCTGTGTGATACACCAATAAGTATTGGGGACCAAAATACGCAAACTGGTATTGATGAAGATCCTCCTGATGCACTTCATATTGACGACGACGGCGACGGAATGATTGATGAGGATCGCGAAGGAGGTTTCTCTGAACCCGAAACCCAAGTAATCGAATATTTAACTTGGAGACTTGATATCTACGATGACTATCCGCAAGATAAATATCTCGAAGATTATGAAAATGGATTCATAAGAGATAATTGGCCGGATATGTTTGTAACTGCACCAGATGGCGATTTCATTAGAAATTACAGAACTGAGGCACATGATATGAAACACAATATAATGAATTCTGTTTCATACCATTCATGCTCAGCCCTTTACATCTGGCCATGGGGTTACAAAGACCAAGACCCTCCTCATGAACTTTACATGGAAAACCAAGTTAAACCATTAATGAATGTCACTGGATATGGAAACTGGAAAGACCAAGGAGGTTACAAAGTTTCTGGAGATATTAATGATTACTTATACGGAATGCAAGGTTCTTTTTCATATACTGTTGAGCTAAATGAATGCGGTAGTCAAGGAGGCTTAACAAGTGGCTTTCATGCTGACCCATTACTCATTAGGCCAACTGTGAGAATGCATCTACTGACGAATATTTACTTCTTAGATGAGTCTCAAAGAGCTAGGATAGGCCAAATGATTACATCTGATACTGGAAACTTGGGTGTAGACTCAATAAATTCACCAGAGGATACGATGATGCCAAAGTTGACAATTCTATCTAATAAAGACGCAGAAAAGGTTGGATTCGGAACGGATTCAAATGTTGAATTTGATGAAGACAAAATATATTCCAACGACGATATTTCAGTAAAAGTCAATGTAGAAAATTCACAATATCTTTTGAAAGATTCATTAAAACTAATGTATCGTTATGATGGGATGCAAGAGGATACTTGGAATGAGATGACAATGAGTTGTATTACAAATTGTGATGCTAAAGACTTTTCTAATTACAACAGTAGCAGTGGGTTTGTCAATGTTAGAAATTCAATTTATGAAGCTAAAATACCTGAAACTGAAGAATCCATGAATGTTCAGTTTTATGCAGTTGGCCAAGATTCTAGATTAGCATTGGCTTTTGGTGGAGGATTTGTCTTCACCGGATACGGCAATGCTGAACCAATAACTGTTTTCGTTGATGACATAATTGGGTTTGGCAATCCCTATGTAGACTTTTTCGCTATGATCTTCATGATGGGGATCCTCTATGGTGTTGTATGGGGTGGCTTGTACAAGGCTGTAGGAATTGCAACAGAAGCTGAAAAGAGAAAGGAAGGCAAGATTACAACTAACAAACGTTCAAGAAAAGCCAAAAGGAGCTAGAAATGGCTGATGGAAAAGAAAGTGAACAATTCTCCTCTAGATTAGGTCTTATTTTAACCACAATTGGAGCTGCTGTAGGAACTGGTAACATATGGAGGTTCCCAAGAGAGGCTGCAGCTAATGGTGGTGGCGCTTTCATGATTGGTTGGCTGATATTCCTATTTGCTTGGTCCATTCCTCTTCTAATTGCTGAATTTGCCATTGGTAAGAAAACAAGGTTAGGAACTGTAGGAGCTATGAGAGACATGGCTGGACGTAATTTCACTTGGCTAGGAATTTGGATGCTTTGGGTAGGTACTGCTGTAGGTTTCTATTATGCTGTTGTTATGGGCTGGACGATACGATATTTCTGGATAGCCATTTCCGGAGAGATGACTGCTGCTGATGATACGGCACAAACCCAAGCATTATGGGAAAATTTTATTTCTTCACCCTTTGAAGTTATATTTTTCCAGCTAATTGCAGTGGGACTTTCTGCGTTTATTGTTTACAACGGAATTAGCGGTATCGAAAAAGCTAACAAAATTCTGATTCCATGTTTAATTTCTTTCCTCGTTGTCGCTATGATTTATCCTTTCTTTCTAAATCCTTCAGGAGCTATCATTGGTCTTAAGTTTCTATTTATTCCTCAAACTGAATATTTATTCAAGAGCGAAACATGGATTAGAGCACTTATTCAGTCAGCGTGGTCTACTTCAGCAGGATTCGGTATGGCAATAACATATGCTGTTGCAATGAGGAAAAAAGAAGATATAGGCTTGAATGCTTTCTTGACAGGCTTAGGAAATAATTCAGTTTCACTAATTGCCGGAGTTGCAGTATTAAGTACTGTTTTTGCACTATCTGGCTCAACTGCTGAAGGGTTAGAGGCTGTTGAATCCGGATCATCGGGTTTAACTTTTATTCATTTAACTGCTCTTTTCGCATCAATGGGAACTGCAGGGTGGATTATTGGTAGTATTTTTTTCCTTGCAATGTCATTCGCAGCATTAACCTCGATGGTTTCTACGTTCCAGGCGTGCGTAGTAAATTTTGTTGACATGGGATGGGAAAGAAAAGAAGCTGTGAGATATATTGCGCTTGCTGTTGCATTGGCCGGAATACCTTCTGCAGTGAGCCTAGAGTTCTTGGACAATCAAGACTTTGTTTGGGGAACTGGACTTATTGTATCTGGATTGATGGTTGCAGTTGTAGTTATGAGATTTGGAGTAAGCGACTTTAGAAATAATCTGATAAACACAAAATATGCAGATTTACAAATTGGAAAATGGTGGGAATACATAATCAAATACATCTTCCCTCTTGAATTCATTGCTGTGTTTGGATTTTTCATTTATGAAAAATTACAAGATCAAAGCAACTCGCCAATAGAAGGAATGGGACTTGGATTATTCACAATCATAACAATGGTGGTACAGTGGGCTATAATTTTGGTTATATTCATATTCTTCCTAAACAATAAAGTTGCAGACTCGGTTAAAAAAGGACCCGTTTCAGATGGTAATTTCGACGACGATGTCCTGGATGCGGAAGTCATTTAAATTTACCTAAGAAGTTTAGATTTAGCCGCTGAAAATTCTGCAGCGCTTAGCATTCCTTTGTCTTTCAGTTCGCCAAGCTTTCTTAGCTTTTGCATAAGAATTTCTCTGTTGTCTTGAACACCTGTAGTTTCTTTGAGATTACTACCCCAGTCTTGTGCTCTGTCTGCCCTTTTCTGAAGCCTAGAACCACATTTTCCACAAATCCTAAAATTTGCTGGTGACCTAGCCTCACACTTCCCACATATAATATGAAAATCATCAGACATTACTTCTTTTCTAGTATAAAGACTAGCCTTATCCTCTTCACCCGGCGGGATTTCATTCTGAAAAACTATATTGCCTTCATTCGAATTAGGAAACCAATCTCTCCTTACAATTGAAAAAGTATCTCCTTCAACCGTGTGATAGAAGACATCCATTCGTGTGATAACTGATTCTCTGGAACGAGACTTAACCTCAAAATTAAGAACTATGTCTGAGTCAACTTCTAGCTCATCAATCATCGTTTTACCCCTGGATTCTAAATTATCAAACGAAACATTAATCGACCGAGCTGAACCATTACCGGTATTCCGTAAAGATATTTCGATTTCACACCAGATGTCTCTTAATGATTGAGTCAATTGAGTAACTGAAATCTCAAGAAATGGAAACTGAAATACAGATGAATTATTAGATACTTCACTCCGAGATTGACTATCTGAGAGACTAGTAATCTTTTCCGGTTTGAACGAGGAGTTAGTCACTCTCTTACGTTTAATCTTACGAACTTTACGCTTAGTTCCAAAATTTGTAAAAGAGACTTTGTCCGCCACAATTGAGCAAAGAATAGGGGATTTTATACTTGCCTACTTTTCTTCTTCTACTTCTTCGTAATCTACATCAACAACATTGTCATCTTCTTTTACTTCTGATTTGTCATCAGATTTTTCGTCAGAAGGAGCATTCTTAGCTTGTTCCTCAGCAGCTTGTTGGTAAGCCATTTCAGCTACAGCTTGTGATGCTTGTTGAAAATTTTCGAAAGCTTTTTGCATAGATTCGAGATCGTCTTCCTTCATAGCTTCTTTCAATTTTTCTTTAGATTCCTCAACTGAAGTTTTGGTATTTTCATCAACCTTATCACCAAGATCTTTAATTGCCTTGTCTGTAGCATAAATAAAGGATTCAGCTTGATTTCTAGTCTCTATTATTTCTCTTGCTTGTTTATCTTCATCTGCATATTGCTCAGCTTCCTTAACTTTTTGTTCAATCTCATCGTCGCTTAAGTTAGATTTGGAAGTTATCTCAATTTTCTGTTCGTTATTAGTGCCAAGATCTTTTGCTGTAACATTCATAACGCCGTTTCGATCAATATCAAAACTAACCTCAATTTGAGGTACGCCTCTAGCTGCAGGAGGTATTCCTACCAATTGAAATCTACCTAATGTGTCGTTATCAGCTGCCATTGTTCTCTCGCCCTGAAGAACATGAATTTCAACTCCTGGCTGGTTATCAGCTGCTGTTGAAAAAATCTTAGATTTATTTGTTGGAATTGTAGTATTTCTATCGATCAGAGGAGTCATAACTGACCCTTCGGTTTCAATTCCTAATGTTAGAGGTGTAACGTCTAGAAGAACTACATCCTTGATATCTCCAGCCAATACTCCTGCTTGAATTGCTGCACCCATTGCGACACATTGCATTGGGTCTACACCTCTTTCTGCTTTCCTTCCTACGAATTTTTCGAAAGCTTCTTGTACTGTTGGCATACGTGTAGGTCCTCCAACAAGAATAACCTTGTCAACATCACCAGGCTTCATTTTAGCATCCTTAAATGCCTGCTTTATCGGCTTTTCACACCTAGAAATTACTGGGCCAACTATATCTTCTAATTTAGCTCTAGTAAAATCATGCTCAAGATGTTTAGGCCCACTGGAATCTGACCAAATATATGGCAAATTAATTGTTGACTTTAGAGTGTTGCTTAGCTCTATCTTTGCTTTCTCTGCAGCATCGTGTAACCGTTGACGAGCAGCTTGGTCATCTCTCAAATCAATACCATTCTCTTCCTTGAACAAATCTGCTAAATAATCAACTAACGCATCGTCCATATCAGTGCCTCCTAGATTATTATCTCCTGAAGTGGAAATTACATCAAAAACACCGTTATCCATTTCCATAATAGTAACATCAAAAGTACCGCCGCCTAGGTCTAAAACAGCTACCGTATACTCTCCTTCCTTATCCAGGCCATAAGCTAGTGCTGCTGCCGTAGGCTCATTGATTATTCTTTCAACTTTCAAACCTGCAATCTTTCCTGCGTCAATTGTTGCCTGCCTTTGATTATCATTAAAATATGCAGGAACCGTAATTACTGCTTTTTCAATATCAACACCCAAATGCGCCTCCGAATCTGCTTTGATTTTTTGAAGAACCATTGCGGATATTTCTTCGGGAGAATACTTTTTCTTTTTTATGGTTACCCTATGTTTTGTTCCCATCTTACGTTTAATATGCATTATAGTATTCTCAGGATTTAATACAGCTTGTCTTTTTGCAGGATCTCCTACAATTCTTTCACCGTCTTTGGTAAACGCTACCACAGAAGGAAACATCTTCCCTCCAAATGTCGAACCTTCTGCTGAAGGTATGATTACAGGTCTGCCACCCTCTAAGTATGCAGCCTCTGAGTTTGTTGTACCTAAATCTATGCCAATTATAACTTCTTTTGCCATTTTTTACTCACCTTTTTCTTCTTCTTTTCCTTTTTTTTCTTCTTTTTTGGAGACTACTACCTTTGCAGGCCTCAATAGCTCTCCTTCAATTAGATATCCTGCTTGAATCACATCAACGATAGTGTGAGGTTCAATATCTTCGTTAACTACTGTTGTTAAAGCCTCATGAAAACGAAAATCGAAAGATTCATCAAGAGGATTAAATCTTTCAACTCTCATTGATTCTAAAAATGATTTTGTAAATTTTTGAATTCCGCTGATTCCTTCAATCGCAGTAGCTAAATCTGGATAATCTGATTTGGATGTCTTGTCAATTAATTCGACAACTTCAATAAAGTTCAACACTGCTAAACCTTTACTCTTCAAGTTCTGCTGATCTCGATCTCTTTCAATTCTTTTTTTAAAATTATCCAAGTCGGCCATTGAACGCGCAAGTTTATCTTTGACATCTTCTAATTCTTTCTTGAGAATTGCTAATTCATCGACTGGCTCTTCCTCAATAATGATATCTGTATCATCACTATCGGCGTCATTAGTTTTTTCTTCAAGCGTCATCAGTTATGAACCTAAGGTTGTTAACCTCTAATTTGAGTAAAAAGTCTTCTATATAAAATTTCTCAATTACTTAAGGCCAAACTTCTTACGAGCTTCTGCCACCCTTTTTCTGTACTCTTTAGGAAGTTGGTATCGTGCTATCTGCTCTATTTCAGTCCAATTCTTCTGAAATTCTCTCTTAGAACTTGTAGAAATTATCTCTTCGAATCTATCCATATAATGCTTGGTTAACCAAAGATAGTATGCTGAAAAACCAAAAATAATCAAACCAAATATGAAAACAAAAACATCGTAATCTCCGATCGCTTCTAAAATTAAACCAGGAGACAACGAGGAAGTTGAATAAAATTCACCCATCATTCCCACGTAAATCATGAATCCGCTAATTATTGTAAACACTGAACTAACTGCTAGCATATGTTCTTGTAAAAATTTGTCTATGTCTTTACGCCATTTACTTGCCATAATTCATTCTACTAATGTATCTGTATAAAGATTACGCAAACAATAAAACCCTAGTTTTATTCAAAGTTTGATGAAAATAGCAAACAGAATGAATCTTTTAGGAAGTGAGACTGCTTTTGCGGTTTCTGCAGAGGCTTCTAATCTGGCTGCAACGGGTAAGAAAGTTTTCCCATTCCATTTAGGAGATATTAACCTATCAACTCCAAAAAGCGTTATCAAAGCTGTAAACGAGGCTATCGAAGAAGGTAAGACTGGATACTGTCCAGCTCCGGGAATTCCAGAATTAAGAGAAGCTTTGGCAAGGGATGTTGGTAATGCAAGAGGAATTACTTACGATATGGAAAATGTTTCTGTTCAACCCGGAGGTAAACCAAGTATAGGAAAGTATATTGCTTCAATGATGGAAAAAGGAGATTCCGTACTATATCCTAATCCTGGTTATCCTATATATGAATCTCAAATTGAATTCTACAAGGGCGTTGCGATACCATATGGATACATCAATACTTCTGAAGGACTAAAACTTGACTTTGACGCAATCGAAAAAGGTGTCGAAAGTGGAGCGAAACATATTTTCTATAATAATTACAATAATCCTACAGGGGCATCTTCCTCAAAGAATGAAATTGAAAGACTTGCTAACCTTGTAATTGATAATGATATGTTTCTAATTTCGGATGATGCCTATTTTGATACTCTATATGATGGTGAACCAAAGTCCATAGCAAGTTATCCTGGAATGTACGAAAGAACTCTAACTATGTATACCTTTTCCAAAAAATTTGCAATGACTGGATGGAGATTGGGCGCATCCATAGGCCCAAAGAAAATTATCGAACAAATAAACAGATTAAATGTCAATATGGAGTCATGTACTACTCATTTTGTTCAGTACGCTGGTTTAGCTGGCCTTAATGCTCCAAACCAAGAGACTCAAGACATTTTGGATATACTCAAAGAAAGAAGGGATGTTCTTGTTAAAATTCTAAATGAAATAGAGGGTGTAGAGACACATTTGCCTGAGGCGGGATTTTATGTTTTTCCAAAGATTACGACTTTACTTGAGAATACCGGATTTGACAGTGTTGAAGAATTTAGAAAAGTAGTACTAAAAGAAACCGGAGTCAGTTTTTGTGGACGTCACCACTTTGGAAGGCCATTAGAAAATGAGAAAGATTATTACATAAGATTAGCCTTTTCAGGAATAGGTATCAACGATTTAAAGGAGGGAATGAAGCTTTTCAAAAGATGGATAGCTTCCAATAGTAAATAATGAAAAAAGCAATGTTTGGAGCTGGATGTTTTTGGGGTGTTGAATATAATTTCTCCAAGCTCGAAGGTGTAAATGAGGTATTATCAGGTTACAGTGGCGGAAAAACTCCTAACCCTACATATGAGCAAGTATGCAACAATTCAACTGAACATGCAGAAGTAGTATTAATCGAATTTGACGAATCTGTAATAAGCTACGGTGAATTACTAAATTCTTTTTGGGAAAAACACGATCCCACCACATTAAACCGACAAGGGCCTGATGTTGGATCTCAATATCGTTCAGCTATTTTTTACTTTGACGAAGAGCAAAAAAATCTTGCCCAAGAATCACTTAACAAACTCCAGCTGAAGTTAGAAAAGAAAATCGTCACTGAAATAACAAAAGCTGATACTTTTTGGAAAGCTGAAGAATATCATCAAAAATACTTTGAAAAGCATAACATAAGACATTAGATTAATTTTTGAATTACCCTGTAAACAAGAAAAAATATGAAATTATCAATGCAGGTATACCGCTGTAGAGTGTAGCTATCACTGCCATTCTTGGCGTTAATGCTATTGCAGGAAACAGTGCGTCTCCGTCGTTAGAAATTGCATTCCCTATCAATGCTGCAAAAGGAATTACGCCATTTAAGTATAATGTGGTGACTAGTACTTGAGGGCCACAACCAGGAATAAAGCCTACCAAAATTGCCAAAATAGGCAAGAATATCCAAGCAGCTTCAGCTAGTACTTCCAAATCTAAACCAAAGAACGCATAAGCGTATTCGTATGCTAAGAATCCTGCAATTACCCAAACTGTAACAAAAGAAGTTTCCTCGCTGGAACGAGTAAATGGATGATCATCACTAGAAGAAACTGCATTAATGGGAGATAGAACCCAAACACTAATGGAAAGGAAAGCTCCCAAAAGACCTAAAATGGTAACTAAAATTCCAAAATTATTTATGTCAACTTGTGCAAGTTGCAAAATTCCTAAAAACAAGCCAGGTGCTGCAAAAGCCATGAATAGTTTGTCTCTATTTCGAAGCCTCCCTATTCCTATCTTCTCGAAGTGCTTAATTTCTGAACTGTACAGTTCACCTTGATGAAACCGATCAACAGTCCACCCACTTAGCACTGCAGCAAAAATCGAAATACTCATTAGCTTTAGATAAGTTGTTGGCTCTTTTGCCAATAGTAAGAAAGCTGCATCACCCATTGTAGCGATTAAGGCAGCAACCATCGCACCCAAACGAATATTTCCTCTAGCAAATGCTGTAATCACTACTACCGCCCCTCCACAACCAGGTAGAGCTCCTAGAAGACTGGCCATAGGCACCTGCCAAGTATCTCCTTTTTTCATCAATATGCCAATATCAATTTTATAAAAGTGCTCGAGACTAAAAAATAGTAATAATGTAGCTGCTACAAATACTGTAACCTGAATATACGCATCGAAAAGAGAAGTACGAGTAACCTCTCCTAAATTACCAGGAAATATAGAATAAACCAATAATATGATGATTAGTCCAATCCGACGATGCCTTGCTCTCCATAAATCAATTAAGTTTTCCCTCGAAAAATTCAATAGGAAGCTATCAGAATTTACCGAACTCAAATATCGACCTCAAGGGAAACATGAATAAGGTTAGCTACTGAAAAAGCCAATCTCTTTTCATTATTATTTAGACTTATAACTAGACTGTCTCCGAATTTATCTTTAGAAATTAGTTTAATTTTGCAACCTGGAAGAATCTTTTCTTTTCTGAGCCATGCAAGCATTTCAGAATTTCTGTCAGGAACTTGTGTAATTATCAGATCAGTACTGGAAGGGGCTTCAGTAAGTATAAAATCATGATCTGACAGAATCTCTCCATTAATTCCAGGTATTGGATGTCCGTGAGGATCTCTTGTAGGGTTTCCAAGATAATTAGCAATGGCTTCTTCAAGTTCATCGGAGAGGGCGTGTTCTAAACTCTCAGCCTCGTCATGGAGTTGTTCACTGCCTAATTCGAGTGTCTGAGATAGGAAAGTCTCGAGTAAACGATGTCTGCGAACAACTGATAGAGCCTTAGATTCTCCCTCTTTAGTCAGTGACGCACCTTTGTACGGAATGTGCTCGACGAGTCCCTTCTCGGTAAGACGCTTAATCATTTTAGTAGCTGAAGCTGGAGTTACATCCAAATGCTGTGCCAGATCTAGAGTCGCTACATTATCAGACCCTAGTTGCCAAAGTGACTTGAGATAATTCTCAACAGCTATCGAATCCATAATACTTATTAGACTAAGCTAATAAAAAGTTTAGCTTAGGCTAAATTATTCACTACTGAGCGACTCAGAAGGTTGCTGATTAACTAATTTAACGCCATAATAAATCAATATGAAACTGACAATCTGAACTAATCCAAGCTCTTCACCAATCCAAAGCCAACTTGATAAGATTCCAAATATAGGGACAACATTAATGAAACTGGCTGCTTTGTTTGCCCCTATAGTTTCAACACCCATAGCAAAGAAAACATAACACAATGCAGTAGATAATACTCCTAGATATGCTATCAAAGCCCACTCCTCATTTTCCCAAGTTCTATTCCAAGGAGATTCATCGATAACGAATGGAATAAACATCAAACACCCAATTAATGAAGTCCAAGATATAGTAGCCAAGGAACTCAATGGATTTTCACGTACAACTAAAACATACCGCCTCATGGCAACTACATAAATTGCATATGCAAAGGCTCCGAACATAATGTACGCATTCCCAATTAATCTATCTGAAAAACTGATATCCACATTTGGTGATGCTAGAAAAATTAACAAAACTCCTGTGAAACTTAAGAATATTCCAATCATTCCGTTCCTTGTAATGCTATGTGAAAGGATAAAAACTGACAATAGCGACACTGATACAGGATTAAAGCCTATAATCAAAGATGCATCTGATGCTGCAGTCTTCTGCATTCCAAACATATAACCAAATTGGTAGAGGAAAACTGAGGTGAACGCAAGCAATAACAAATAGTTATAATCTCTCTTTGAAGGAACTACATTTCCTTCTTTAAACCAGAGCCATCCAAATAAAACAGGTATAGCAAACAAATACCTAAAAAACATAACTGAATAAGGATATGATAGCAAATCTGTAGCAAGAATCCTTCCTACAGGCCAAGCCAAGCCCCAAAAAAAAGCAACAAGGAACATTAGAATGTAAATGAGCCTAGAATTGTAGGCTGGTATCTGAGAACTCATAAAGCTAATCTCCTTTAGTACCTAAGAAATATTCATTGATATGTGGATCATTAAGAATGTCTTCAGCATTACCTGTATGAACTACTTTACCATTTGATAATATATATCCTCTGTCAGATCTCGCTAAAGATAATCGTGCATTTTGCTCGACTATCAACACAGTAATTCCTACTTCCCTAAGAGCATCTATTCTTTCAATAATTTGTTGTTGGTAAAGAGGACTTAAGGCAGCCGTGGGTTCGTCTAAAAGTAAGAAATCTGGTTGATTAATTAAAGCCCTACCAATTGCGAGCATTTGCCTTTCCCCTCCAGATAATGAGGCTGCCAAGTCATGTGTTCTATCTTTCAAATCCGGAAACATATCCAAAGCATGGCCTATTCTTTCATTTAGAAGACTTGATGAAAGTGAGTTGCCCCCCATTTGTAAATTTTCTTCAACAGATAACGAAGGGAAAACATTGTCAACTTGGGGTACGTATGCTATACCTCTAGTTGCCAACCTATCAGTACGCCATCCAGAAACATCTTCGCCTTTGTGTTCAACTTTTCCACCATAGTATGTCGCGATTCCAAAAATAATCTTAATCAAAGTAGATTTACCACAGCCGTTTGGTCCGATGATAGTTACAAATTCTCCTTCGTCAACATGCATATCTATTCCATGAATTATCTTAACAGAACCATAGCCACCCTCAACATTTTTTACATCTAACCATCTAGCCATTATTCTCTCTCCTGGGCCAACTTTTCCCATTCCCAATCCTCAGAAGATCCAAGATATGCTGAAATTACTTCTTTACTACCTTTAACCTCGGAGGGTGAACCAACCATCAATACTTCTCCCTCGTTCATAACTACAATTCTATCAACGCCCTGACGCAGAATAAAGTCCATATTGTGCTCAATAATCAAAACTGATATTCCTGTTTCGTCAACTAAGTTTCTGAGACTTGAGAAAATTTTCATTGCTAAAGGTCCAGCAACACCTGCAACAGGCTCATCTAAAAGTAATAGTTTTGGTTCACCCATCATAGATCTACCAATGTCTACAAGTTTACTTTGCCCACCTGACAATTCACTTGCAAGATTATTAGCCATATGTGGAATTTCAAGCTGTTCTAAAACTTCATAAGCCCTATTAAGGCGATTGATTTCGTTTTCATTCTTCTTTCCTTCCCAAATTGATTTCCAAATACTTGGCTTAAACTGATCTCTAGGAGGTACTAGTAAATTTTCAATTACCGTCATTTCACGCCACAGCCTTGTGTGTTGAAAAGTTCTAGTCATACCTATCTTCTGAATCTCGTCAGGTCGTAAATCAGATATGTCTGTATCGAAGAAATCAACTTTTCCTGAGGTTTGCTTCAGTGAACCACTTATACAATTAAAAGTAGTAGACTTACCACATCCATTAGGTCCAATTAGTCCAATAAATTCTCCTTTATTAACTTCAAAAGAAACATCTTTGACAGCCACAAGCCCTCCAAATTCTTTTCTTAATTTATCAACTTTAAGGACTTTATTCATCGCCGTTATTCACCTCCTCATCATTTGATTCGTCATAATCAGGAATTGCCGCGACTGCTTGATTTTCAGAGAAGCTTGTAGAAACTGCAGGTCGTTCTGGCCTGTAAGGTACCTCTGGAAGTAACCCCTTAGGGTTATACTTCAGTGACACCATGATTAGTAAGCCAATCAACATTAATTTCACATAAGTCATTTGGACTTGGATTCCACCTAGAACTTCAGGGAAAACTAGGTCTATTGAACGTTGATCAAAAATAAAATGACATACCATAAATATGAATGAAAACCAAAATAATGTTTCAGAAGCCCCATACCTCCTAAATGCAAACAATATAATAGAAAAAAGTAAAAAGTAAGAGGAAATTACCAATGGAGATTCTATCATCCTTACAAAATTTTCATCTATTACTTTAGCTGTGTCTCCAAGGGCAAGGTCTGGGCTACTTTGTGCAGCCACTAGCACATTAAACAGAAATTCTGTAAGAGTAATTACCATGGCACCAATTAGCATTCCTCTATTATTTCCCGCCCCGCCGATAATAAAAGCAGCCCAAACAAGGAATGTTGACTTAGCAGGCGACATAAAGCTAGGCTGAAAACCAGTCAATTTCCATGCCCAGAACGCTCCGGCTAATGCTGCAATTGCCCCTCCCAATGCTAGACTTCTAGCTTTGTGAGTAAAAACATCATGCCCATGGTGCTGCGCAACCTCTTCATCCTCACGAATAGATCTTAAGATTCTACCCCATGGAGAATTAAATAGAATATTTAGCAACCACCAAACAACTAATGCTGAAGTAAATGTAATTACAGATAAAAGAAACATGTAAGGAACTGCTTTACCCTCTAAATCTAACCCTAGCATCTCGAAATATTCTACTGCTTTTCTCGCTGGACTGTCTGGAACAAGTTCTGCGTTTGAAGCACAGGCAGAGGGTGAATACTCAGTTCCCTGAGAGGATACTGGTGTTTCATCTCCACAAAACCACCACTTTTGAAGAGGTAATGGATAATTTTGAACGCCTACTGCAGAGACATTTGCCCCAGTACGAAGAAGAGGCTCACCCATAAGTAAAATTCTTACTATTTCACCTAGAGAAATCGTAATAATCGCAAAGTAATCTGTTCTCAATCTGGCAGTAGGATAAGCAAGCAACCAACCAAATAAAGCACCAAAAATAACAGCTACAATTACTGCAGGAATTATGTCCCAGTCATACCCAAACTTATCACTAGGGGCAGTCAAAACTCCAACAATAATAGCTCCAACAGCAACAAAGAAAATAACTCCAAAGTTAACCAATCCTGTCATTCCAGTATGAATATTTAGTGAAAAAGCGAGCAACAAGAAAATAGATAGTGTTACTAAAAAATTGGATACCTGAAGAAGTTTGGTAAAATCCGTTATTGATGGGAGCCAATAAACGACGTATATCAGAAGCAAAAGTAAAGCGGCAAACACTACTCTTGATCCGCTCTCAGATTCTCGACCGTGCTCTGCTCCAATGTAATTAAAAAAGTTTGAAGAAACCTGACCTAACTTATCATTTACAGCTGAACCATATCTATTTGCTACATCGTTTATCTTATTTACGTATTTAATTCCGCCGGAAGTAACTGCGAATTTACTCTGGACTGAAACTAGAAAATTGGATACCTGTAAATTAATCGAATCTACATAATCAATAATGGTAGATTTTGGTTTGTGAAGTAAGTCAACATATTTATTATGGTAAATTAAATACGATTCATAAATTGCAAACAACCAAATGAATATTGGAACCCAAGGCCATAATATATCTCCAAAAATACCTAAGAATTCAATAAGCGTTTGCTCTCTTTCAACAACTGATATCCAATCAGCATGCATGCTTGAATTAAGTTCTTCAGGAGGTTGAACTGTACCTTTACCTGCAAAGGAGTTGTCGCGTATAAATGATAGTGATTTACCTAAAACAAATGAACTGATACTCAAAACGAGCATCGTGACGCCCCTTGAACTTCTTCCTTGATCTATTTGGTGAGCTCCTGCCCAACCAAATAATACTCCCAAAATAGAAGAACGCTTGTTATTTCTCCTAACTTTATTTGAAGCCCTTTTCCTTATCCTTTCAATGTTCCATTCTTGATATGCTTTACCAATACCCTCTGGCATAATTAGTAAAATGGCTATGATTATTGCATAAGGAGTAACGCCTGCAAGGGCATAGTAATTGGTCCTCTCAAGTGGATTTCCTATTCCTGAAAGAACAGGCTCAGAAATTGCTCTGACAAATCCAATAATTAAAGAAGCAACAATAGCTCCCTGAACTGAACCTATTGTGCCTAAAACAATTACTGCAAAAGCTGGTAAAAGAAGAGTAAATGCCGTTTGAGGGCTGAATAGTACAGTTAAACCAAAGACCGCACCACCTAAACCCGAAATTCCTGCTGACAAAAAAGCACTAGTCATTTGGACTCTTTCAACATTAATTCCACTACTTGCAGCTAATTCAGGATTGTCTGCAACGGCTCTCATTCTTCGACCCAAACGTGTATAATTTAGAAGTAAAACTAATAAAAATACGCTGATGAAAATAATAAT
>CAXHBG010000013.1:0-23616 GCA_964015055.1 uncultured Thermoplasmata archaeon | reverse complement strand
GAACTTGAGACTTTTTAGCCAAGTTAGGAAACCTTAAGTACTCTCACGAGTGATTCACAAGTATGCAGATGTTAAGAAAGAGCCTCGTTGCAATGGCTTTTTTCAGCTTTTTACTGTTGGCACAACCAAGTCAGGCAGAAACATCTGAAGACTTTAATGACTTAGATTTATTTTTCTACGGAGATTTGGATAATGGTAATGGAAATATATCAACAATGCAACCAACATCGGATGTAGATACTCAAAGTGATTGTCCTCAAGAAGCAAATAGACTTTCATGGCCAGGGCAAGATAGGCAATGGACCAGCGTAGGTAGTTGGGTAGTAGATTTAGAAACTCCAGGCTCCGTTGGCTCAGGTGAGCACATTTTTACAATTTGGGCAAACTCAACTCAAGGAACAGTTGAAGACGTTCAATTCAGAATTTCATTAACGATTGGAGGAGGAACAGCAGATGGACAAGCCACGTCTCAATCAAAAACAATTACAGATTCTTCTGAGGAAGCAACAAAATTTGAAATTTCATTTGATTTGACAAATGAGTCTTTCAATCAAAATGATCAACTAGAGGTAGAAATAGAATATTCAGGAGGCGATCCCGGCCAAAATCCAGTAACGGGCGGGCAATCAACTGAACAAATTGTAATACTTACTTCGAGCATCGAACACCCTGCAGGTATAGCAGAAGTAAATTTCAATCATTTCCTTGCAGATTTTCCAATAATCAGCATAGAAGATTCAGCCGAGCGAGTAGCAGTATCTGTAATGGTCTGGAGCGCATTTGGTACTTCAGATATTAATCCTAATGAATGGACCTTAGGTGTAGTTGGAGTTTCGTCTGGAAATCAGGGTTATACAGCAGATTTTAATATGAAATCCATGCAAAATGGATCATACAAAGCATCATTCTATTGGTACTACAATGAGGCACAGGCAATAAGTGACACATATTCTTTCTACATTCAAGCAAAGGATATTCAAAGTAATCATTGGAAAGTCTTTTCAGAACAAGAATTATATCTTGTTATACACGGATATGAAATAGATAACGTAATCTCTCCAGGCAACATTCAAATTAATAATCAAACAGGAATTTCCAAAGTTAAAGCAGGCAATTCATTTACAATAGATATTACAGTTTCAGCTGAGGGAGATCCATTAGTTGCTTACAATCCAATTCCTGTTACAGTGATTTGGGTTTCAGGGGGCAATGAAATAGTATTGTACGAAACTGCAGTGTTTGCAACACCAGGAGCTTCAGCTTCTACATCTTTTAGATATACATTTGATAGTAACGGAGAATATTTAATCAAAGTAATAGTTGATAGAAATAACGTTGTTGCAGAATCTAATGAAAATAATAATGTAGCTGAATTTATTCTTGTTGTAGCTGAACCAGAGAAAGAAGATTTTGTACAGTCATTACTCGATGAAGTTACTGAAGGTGGAACAGTCACATTACTGGTTTTAGTTTCCGTTACTTCAATTATTTTAGCAGGTTACTTTGCAACTAGAGGTAAGGAAGAAGTAGATTTTGATTGGGAGGAAGATGACGAATTCTAAAATGGATATCCGGGGGTATGAGCCTGCAGATGGAACGTTTTACGAGTACAAAGACGAAGAAGAAACTCCAAGAGGCACACACCACACTAAAGAAGATGACGAAGACATCGAGAATTCAACAGTTGGAAGGTACGCCTCAGGTGAAGATTTCAAACATTGGCCATTCAAGGTTGGAAATGCCATGACGAATAATGTGCCGGAAGAGGTCCAACATAAAGTAAACGACGGCGGAAGTTCTGGTTATTCTTCAATGAGTCAATTTATGGAAGAGGATAGCGCTAAAGAACAGGCCTGGGTAGACCGTGAAAATGATAGCATTATTTCTCTTGCAATTAATAATTGGTTCGGTTTGAAGGGCTATATCTTATCTTTTTTCCCAAAGAAGGAATCTTAACTTTTTTTAGCCATTCAAACTCATTAGGATCCTCCCATTTTGGTTCCAAAGACGATAGAAAGTTTTCTAATTCTTTAGCCATCTCTAATTCCATCTTCAGTGATTGACACTAAAGCTTCATTCTCAGGTAAATGAGGAGAATCAACTAGTCTGCAAACACGCTTACCAGCTTTTCCTCTTCTTAAGTAAACTCTGAATTTTGAAGTGTGCCCCACAATATTTCCACCAATTGGTTTGGTAGGATCTCCGAAAAAAGCGGCAGGATTCGATGAAACTTGATTTGTAACTACTACTGCAGCATTATTCAAGTCTCCAAATCTAGCCAATTCGGTCATGTGAGCATTAATTTTTCCTTGTCTGTCTGCAAGAGTACCTCTTCCTATGTATTCAGCACGGAATGCTCCAGTCAATGAATCCACAGCAAGCATTTTGATAGGGCGCTCTTTTGCGATTTCACTAACTTTTTCCACCATTAGCATTTGCTGGTGAGAATTATACGCTCTTCCTACATGGATTTTGCTCAATACTTCATCAGGATCTAAATCAAGTGCCTTGGACATCGAAATAATCCTTTCTGGTCTGAATGTATTTTCAGTGTCAATGATTGCAACCTCTCCACCAAGACCTCCTTGTTCAATTGGAAGTAGAGTATTCACAGCAAGTTGGAGTACGAACTGAGTCTTACCAGACCCATATTGACCATAGAACTCAGTGATAGATTGAGTTTCTACGCCTCCGCCTAATAATTCGTTAAATGCTTCAGCTCCTGTTGTAAGTTTTCCAACGGTTGCTCGTTTCTCCATCAATTCTGTTCCGGTTAAGAAAGAACCAATA
Source organism: uncultured Thermoplasmata archaeon (assembly GCA_964015055.1). Taxonomy (GTDB): domain Archaea; phylum Thermoplasmatota; class Poseidoniia; order MGIII; family CG-Epi1; genus CG-Epi1. The sequence continues at coordinate 20,826 of CAXHBG010000013.1, read as the reverse complement.
TTTGCTGCCTTTCTAGCTTCAGCTATAAACTTGGAACATGATTCCTTTCCAATTCCTGTGGCATCCGAAAGGGTGCCAGGTGCTTGCGTACCGATTGCTTCAAGAGTATCGTAACCAGCATCTCTTAATTTTTCTGCGATTGCAGGTCCCACTCCAGGCAAATCTTCTACAACTTTTATTTTTGCTTCGCTCATTTATGCCTCCTTGTAATGATTAAATCTAGGTTGAAAAATCAACCCTTGATCAGTCAAAGAATCTAATATTTCATCGAGCATAGGCCCGTCTATTCCTTCTAAAGAAACGGCAATACCCAAATCATCGTAATATATTCCGTCTCCTTCGTCTAATTTTTTAATTGTTTGTAATACTTTACTCTCATTTTCAGAAGATTCAGGTGCAGTTTGCTCTTCTTCTACAACGGCTTCCTTGGCTTCTTCTTGGGCGGTAGGTTCAGTTTCAATTACTTCTTCTTTCACAGAAGTGCTACTTGCAGGTTCGAATTCACCGGTAAAGTTTGAAGTTTCTTCAGAATTAGCTTCTCCACTGGCTAATTTTGTTAAACAATCATACAAAAGTGCGCTATAGTTCTCAACAGCTACGGTTGGGTAGAATTCTTTAGCTAATTGCATTCCGTCTTTTTCACGAGAAGTCAAGTTCATTTTATCATACTCTTCGTCATTTTCGCCGAATGCTTTTGTTGCATTAATACGCTTAATTAGTTCTTCACAGGCTTTTATTGCCCAATGATTAATTTCATCCATTGAAACAGCTCGAACGCCCTCAGGTTGAACACTAACGTATGTTCTTTCACTGTCTTCAGGAGTTCTTGCTCTTACTTTACCAACGCAAAGGATAGGCACTCCGTTTTCTAGTTTTGATAATGCAGATGCACCTTCAGGATTATATTGTCCTGCTTGGAGGTAGTAAAAATCTCCATTAGGGTCAATGACTCTTGCAGTATAGAAAGGATCACTTTCCGAACCTCGATTTTCCAATTGATCTAGCACGCCAGCAATCAGCACGCGAGATAATTTCCCTCCAATTTCTGAAATTAGGTAAGTAGGTGAATATTCCCTATCCTCTACGTGTTTTTCTATTGCTCCGTTTAATTCTTTAGCTAAAACAAGAACGCCTGGCTCTCTTCTTTGCGCCATTTAGCCCTCCAATGCAGCAAGGAATTGTCTGGCTGCATTCGGAACATTAATTTCAGTAGCGGGTTCGCAAGATTTTGCAAAGAATGATAATCCATATTCATCAGATCGTGCGAAGCCCCTTAGTTTCAAAGGTTTTAGTAAAAGAGCATCTTCCATTTCTTCGACTAAGGCCTCAGGGCCAAAGTTTTCTTTTACAAATTCTAGACAGGAATCTAAATCTCTTCCAATTAATCTCTCAGTAATTTCACGATTCAAATATGCAGTACATGAACCACTTCCATCATCAAATATCATTTTTACTCTTAGATCGGGTTCTGCGTTTTTACGGTCTTCACCATTTCTGATTAATCTCTTAGTTTCCTTATCTCTAAAGATAAGTCCGCTTCCATCTCTTATATTGAAGACATGCCCTTCGATAACAGCGTCGGAAGCCCCGTTACGTTCATCGAGTTGAGCTAAAGTATAGTTCATTCCAGCTTCGTAATCAGAAAGGGATGGCAGGTCTTCTCCTTCCAGTTCAGTAAATTTTGAATATTCGCCAAATTGCAAATCAGGTCCGTTGAATTCCTTAACGTATGCATTTTCTACAGAGTAAGCTTTTCCGGCCACAATGTTGTGATCTTCCCAAGAAGTAAAGCGACATGTTCCACTTTTATCCCCTATATTTCCACCAAAAATAACTTTTTCTTCACCCTTTATGTTTATAGTACGAGGCTCGACATCAATTACTCTTAATTTAACTGATACATTTCTCATACCTGGCTTTAGGTTTACAACTTCTAGCTCTTGTGCCGCTTGGGCGTTATTAGTTTTGACAACTCCTAAATCAAGTTCTTTTAAGTCATTGTCTTCAATATTCTTCATAACTGCGCGGTCACCTATGTTTACAGTAATAATATCATTCCAGCTTTTAGTATAAGCATTTGAAATTTCTACAACATCATTTGGTTGAAATTTAAATTCGTCGTTCCAAAAAGTATACCTTAGTCTGCTACTAGCATCTCCAATTTCACCTTCATAAATTGTCTTTTTGGATCCTTCCTTAGTGTTTATTTCTTTTTTGTATACAGAAATAATCTTAGCCTTGAAGCTTACACTAGTCTCTCCAGGTCCAACTTGAGCGAGTAATTTTTCTCCAGCTACACTCAGTTCATTTGGATTTCCATAATGTTTTCTTACTATAGATTCTTTAGCAGTAGACAGATCAATTCCATATTCATCTACATATCTTCTTAGTTCGTTTGCAATAACATTGCGTTCTAGCTTATCTCCGATAGCTTTTACGATATCGTCGATGTGTGTTTCAAAATCAGGTTCGTTTTCTTGCATTAGAGCATCTCCTTGTTTTTTAGATTCGGACTCCACCCAAATCTATCCATTACTACCAGTCAGGGTATATATACTTTTGGGTTTTACGCCTTAAAACCCTAAAAGGCTATAAGGTTATGATGGAGTTTTACCTAAGTTAGGGAAGTATTATAATCGGCCTTCTCGTCGTAAAGATAGGTAGATAACTTGAAAGTAGATGAATTGACACCTAGAACTGGGCGTGTAAACATGCCAGTTAAGGTAATAAGTTTGGACGAACCGCGTTCTATGGATAATGGGACAATGGTTTGTGAAGGTTTAGTTGGAGATGAAACTGGCACAGTAGTAATGAGTTTCTGGAACGATGAAATAGAAGTAGCTCAAGCAGACGTGGTCTTAGATCTAAAAGATGCAAGGGCTAATTTAGTGAGAGGGCACATGCGGTTAAGTCTAGGTAAGAAAGGCAGCATGAAAGAATCTAATATTGCTTTAGATACAATAAAGCAGTCTGTAAATTTATCAGATTTAGAATATGAAATGCCTCGCATGGGCGGAGGAAGAGGCAGAGGCGGCCCAAGAGGAAAGCCATCAGGGCGCTGGGGAGACTTAATGAAGCTAAAAAGAGAAACTGGTAACAAGAAATTCTTCAATCGGGATGAAATGACAGAGGAACAAATAGTCGCAGCCATTAAGGAAATGGGAGGCGAGTAACTCTGGCAAGAAGAGGGAGGCACAGGCGCCGAGGTCCAAGTAAAGCGCAACCTCCTGTAAGAAAAGACAAGAAGATTCAGAAGAGAAATAAGCCAAAAGCAATGTTAGACGAAGGTCGTCGAACAGAGATGATTTATTTTCTTAAAGAAGTAGTCTCAGAAGCTGGTGTCTCAGATAAATTAGCTGAGCCATTTATGGCATCTTTAGCAGCTAAAGGATCTAGGGAATCGGTAGATAGTGCGGTAGAATTTTTAGATTCAAAAATAGAGGAAGAATTTATTTCTCAAGATACTCGTGATCCAATTAAAAAGATAATGAAACGCTTCACCAAATATCGTTAAATGAGTACAATTCCTAGAAGAAGTAACTTAGGGTGTCACTGGAATTTAAAAGAAAGCACAATATTTTTGAATCACGGCTCATTTGGAGCTTGCCCAAGCAAAGTCTTGGAGCATCAAAAAAAATTAAGAGACGAGCTGGAATCAGATCCAATAAATTTTTTAGATGTAAAAGCTAAAAAATTATGGGCTGAAGCAATTACAACTTTTTCAGAATTTGTAAAAGCAGACAAGGAAGGTATGGTTTTTGTTCCTAATGCAACATCTGGAGTAAACACAGTTCTGCGTTCCATGGATTTAGAGCAGAATGACGAAATATTAGTATTAGATCATACTTATCAGGCATGCTGGAATGCAGTAGATTACGTTACAAAGAAGTCTGGTGCAAAAACAGTAGTAGTAAACTTGCCCTTCCCAGTTATTAGTTCTGATCAAATTATTGAATCCATTCTAAAATCAGTCACAAAGAGAACTAAGTTAGCATTAATCGATACAGTCACAAGTCCCACTGGAATTAGACTTCCATTCGAAAAAATAGTTAGAGAACTTCAGTCAAGGAATATTGACGTATTATTAGATGCAGCTCATGGGCCAGGCATAGTGCCATTAGAGTTAAACAAATTACAGGCAGCTTATGTAACTGGAAATGCTCATAAGTGGCTATGTACGCCAAAAGGTTCAGCTTTTCTTTACATCAGAGAAGATAAGAGAGATTTGATTCGCCCGCTGTCAATTAGTCACGGCGCGTCAGTAGATGGCAACATAAACGAAAAAATTAGATTAGAATTTGACTGGACAGGAACCCAGGATCCCACGCCTTGGTTGTGCATTCCAAAAAGCATAGAATTCATTGGTAGCTTGTCAGATAAAGGCTGGGAAGGGGTTATGAAACACAACACTGATTTAGCAATTAAAGCCCGAAACATTCTACTAGATACTCTGGAGACTCAAAAATTATGCCCAGATTCTATGATTGTTGGACTGTCGGCCGTATTGCTGCCAGAAAGCGATGTTCCCCTAACGTCGGTATTAGAGCCAGACCCTCTCCACACTCTTTTATACGAGAAATATAATATTCAAGTTCCAGTATTTGCTTGGCCACATCACAGTAGACGTTATCTTCGTACGGCTTCTTTCCTTTATAATTCAATAGAAGAGTACCAATATTTGGCTGAAGTATTAAAAAAAGAAATATGACCGGATATTATTAAAACAGGCTAATCTGCGATGAGTGTCTATGAATTCAGATGATGAAATTTTTGAGGATTCGCTGGAAGAAGAATTATCAGATGAAGAATCATCAGAAGAAGAAAAATTGGAAGAACAATCCGAACAGGAAGAAATAGATCCAAATGCACCTCTTCGCCAACCAATAGTTGCAGTTCTAGGCCATGTAGATCATGGAAAAACATCTCTTCTTGATTATGTAAGAGGAACAACAATAGTAAAGAGAGAAGCTGGAGCAATTACACAACATATAGGCGCTACAGAAGTACCATTCGATACGGTTTCAAAAATCTGCGGGCCTTTATTGAAAGAAGGAACAACTAATTTACCAGGTTTACTTTTCATAGATACACCAGGTCACCATTCATTCTCGACCTTGAGGTCTAGAGGCGGAGCTTTAGCAGATATAGCTGTTTTAGTAGTAGACATTACTGAAGGATTTAAGCCTCAAACAATAGAATCAATAAACATTCTAAAGCAGCACAAAACTCCTTTCATTTTAGCACTAAATAAGATAGATAAATTACCAGGGTGGAGGACAAGTAAAGGGTCTTTCCTAGCCAATAAAGCAAGTCAAGGCCAAACGGCACAACAAACATTCCAAAATAGAATGTATGAAATAATAGGAGAGCTTGGAACACACGGCTTCGACTCAGCACTGTTTACAGACATTCAAGACTTTCAAAAGACAATAGCGTTAATTCCAACATCAGTAAAAGATACGGGCGAAGGAGTTCCTGAATTATTTATGATTTTAATGGGACTAGCTCAAAAATATCTCAGAGACAGATTATTACTTGATGAAGGTTCATCAGAAGGCACGGTTCTTGAAATTAAAGAAGAAAAGGGATTAGGAAAGACATTAGGTATAATTATCTATAACGGAATATTGAAAGCCAGCGACACTCTGATTATTGGAGCACAACCTGAACCTATAGTTACTAGAGTTCGTTCATTATTAAGACCAAAAGCTTTAGATGAAATCCGAGACCCACGGCAACAATTTGACACAGTTAAAGTAGTGGGCGCAGCAGCAGGGTTGAAAGTTGTAGCTCCAGACATAGAGGGAGTAGTTGCAGGTGCACCATTTTACAGCGCGTCCTCAGAAGATGAAATCGATGATGCACTAGACAGACTTACCGACTCAATGAAATCAAATGTAAAGTGTACAGACGAAGGCGTAGTTATTCGTGCAGATGCAATAGGTTCACTTGAGGCATTAGCTTACGAGTTGTCAGCAGCTAATATTCCGATTGTAAAGGCCGTAGTGGGCGACGTTTCTAGAAGAGATGTTGTTACAGCAGATCCATCAGATGAAGAATATAGAGTAATTCTAGCTTTTAATGTAAAAGTGCATCCAGATGCTAAGAAAGAACTTCATGAAACTGGAGTTAAAATTTTTGAATCAGACATAGTTTACAGATTATTAGAAGATTACCAAGAATGGAAAGAAAAAATAAAAGATAAGCAGGCTCAGCATCTGAGAGAAGATTTTTCACATCCTGGTAAATTTGAAATATTAGAAGGCCATACTTTTAGGACTCGTGATCCGGCTGTCGTGGGAGTTAGAGTACTTGGAGGTCGTATCGCGCTTAATCAAGCAGTTCTTAGAACAGATAACTCAGTAGTAGGACATATTCGCTCATTGAGGTCAGGAGAACAAGTGTTGAAAGAGGCTTTACAGGGTGATGAGGTGGCCATAGCCATTAGCGAAGCCACAGTCGGACGCCAGATATCAGAAGGCGATGTTCTTTACATTGAAATGGATGAACGGGCCATATTGAAAATAAGAGAGGCAGGTGTCAAATTGGACCCTATTGAAGAAGACATAATAACCGAAATGCAGAAGATTAAGAAAAAAGATCAACCTTTCTGGGCAAGATAGTTAATTATTTTGAAGAATTAAACCAAGGAATTAAAACTGAAGTATTTGATTTATACTGCAAATATTCGGAATCATTTCCGTATTTTTTATCAGCAGATGCTTCCAAGAGCGGTATTCCACTAACGAATAAGAGTAAGAAAGTAGTCCAAAGGGGCCCGATAACTGTCCACAGAGGCACTTCGTACGAATAGCAGAAAACAAAAATACCAAACCACAATAAAATATTCCCAAAATAATTTGGGTGCCTACTGTATTTCCATAATCCACTAGTACACCATTTTTCACCATTTAATTTATGGTTAAACTTACTGTAATCAGCCCATGCTTCGATGATCAAGCCAATTGAAAACATACCAATTCCAATTGATGCTAGATTATTTACACTATCTGGAGAATCCAAACTATTGAAATAGACAACGGGTAAGCAAGTTAGAAATACCCATAAAATTTGCATTACCCAGAATCCTAAGAAACTCCAGAATTTTGATCTCATTTCATCAAAGCGATTGTCCTCGCCCCACACTACGATTCTGTAAGAAAGATAGGCTCCCAGCCTTAGAGACCATAATATTACCATTAAAGATCCAATTATTTTAGGGAATGAAAAGTCTTCACCGAGCCATAAAGTTACAGTTGCTAAAAGTAAGAAATTTGCAGTACCTGCAAAATCAGTTACTTTGTCTATTTGCAGCCCGTAGGCTATAGCAAAAAAGCTTAGTTGCATACACACTGTAATTAACAGTGAAATCAGAATAAAATTTTCGTCGTTTTCTATAAAATTAACCATCTCGAGGTTTGGCCTCGTTCACCTTTAACTCACGGCCTTCGGCTTCATGTCCGTTCAAGGCCTCAATTGCAGCTGCGGCATCATCTGAACTTGCCATTTCGACAAATCCAAAGCCGCGGCTTCTACCACTCATGCGATCTACAATAACTTTCGCATCGGATACTTCCCCGTGCTCTTCAAAAAGCTCTCTTAGTGTGTCGTCTTTGAAAGACCATGGCAAGTTTCCTACATAGATGTTATTACTCATTTCTTAAATCCTGTCTTGATGTACCAAGACGACCTTCCAGAAAGTACTACATTTAAGGATTATCGCCTAAAACTCGTTGCCTAGTTCCCTTCTAGTTTGTCCAGGGTCAATAAATGGTAAAACAAATGCAATTAGAAGCTGGCAACTTCCTCCAATCATTATTGTGGTAGTATATGTGAAATTTTCTTCAAAGTAACCTGCCATTTTTAATCCAAATAAAGCACCGAAGTTCAAAAGTGCCATGTATAAGGTAAATTGGGTAGCTCCGACCTTTGGCCATGTGACATTCATGAACAATGAAATTAATGATATTCCCATCGCAGCTCCAAAGAAAGGATAAATGACAATTAACCAAGTCATAACAGTTCTATTTTGCCATAAATCTTCAGCTAAAGCAATTGTAAATATCGACAATCCAGTTAATACTGCAAATAAACTTGCAATACGTCTAGCACCAAACTTATCTGCAATAAGTCCACCAATAATCGTTCCGGCGATTCCAGCAGTTACAGCCCATCCTCCAGTTACAGCAATATATTCAGCATCACTCCACCCTAGCTGTTGGATGAAAAGTACATTTAGAACAGGGATTAAAAATTCCCAGAAATAGGTAAGCATAGCCAATAACATTCCAATAAGCGGAGCTCTAAGTGATAAAGCTTTGACGATATCGCTTTTTTGAGGAGCTAAGTCAAACGCTTGTTGACCAACGGTATTATTTCTCAATAAAAAGAAGTATGCAACACCACATACAAGAGTCAGCAAGTGGACCCACATGCTTCCTGCAAAATCACCAATAGTTAAAAGTAAAAATAAGTCCAAAGCAATTATTATTCCAAAATCAACTCCGAGAGATTGAGGAGTATGGGTTCCCATATCCCAACTTATTTCCTTCGCTACTTTCTTTTTAGTTTTAGTTGTTTTCGGTTCATCTTTTACTTTGATTACAGCTTTACCTTCGCCCCAAGGGAATAATTTTTCTCCAGGCCTCTCTCTTATGAATGCAGGCAAACACATAATCAATAACAGCATTGGAACTGTCAAGAATAATCCTCCAGCAATGCCTAAAGATCCAATAAAGTATCCAATACCAGCTCCACCAACCATCGTACCGAAACGCTTGGCACCAAACATGAAACCGTTAATTTTACCAAATTCTTCAGGACTTAACACATCTACAGCTAGGCCATCAACAGCTACATCTTGTAAAGATGCAAAGCAATTATGGAAGAATAGTAAGAATGTAAGAAGAGCAATTTTACTTTCTATTCCAGGGAACAGTGCAATAATTACAACGGTAATTACCATTCCAGCTTGAGCGGCTAATATCCAAGGCCTACGACGTCCCATAGGCAGGTAATGATAGTTGTCAACGAAAGGACCCCATAAGAACTTGAAAACCCAAGGCAGGTAAACCCAAAATAACATATTACCGATTTCTGCAGCAGTAAATCCTTGTTGAGCTAAGTAAGCAATTAAAGTATATGAAATAAATCCAGAAGGTATTCCCTGTGCAACATAAAGAGAGCAAAGAGTTAGAGCTTTAGCACTCATGCCGCCGAAGAACATAGTTGTCATCAAATTAGGTTGACCGGCAACGTCACCTTCGTCCTCCCAGACAAATTCATCATCGCCAGATTCTTCTACTTCTACATTACTTTCAGATCTTCTTTTTTGCGTAAAAATATATCCAGTAGCAGCCATAGAAAGAAGAATTACGGGTAGGAAGAATCCACCTGCAAGATCAGTTAACCCTGCAAGTAAAGCGCTTGATGGTTTATTTTCGTTTATATAAACTACAGAAAAACTACTCACAGCGGACATTGATTCTCCATTGTTTAGAACTAGTCTTGCCGACAGGGTAATAGTTTGATTGTTTTCAATTACTAAGTCGGACGGAATAGGTAACTCCCAAGTTGCCCAATTTCCTTGTGTGGAAGTATCAGTAGCAGGGTACCATTCACTTGCACCGAATTTAATCTCAATACCACCACCACTAGTTGGTTTATTTGCAGTAACAGCAGTTCCTTTCAGAATTTCGTTTTTGTATATTTTAGGTTTAACCGGAACCATTGTTCCGTTAATTTCCTCCATATCATATTCTAAACTCCAGTTTACTGAAACTTCGGGATCAATTTTCCCTGCAATTTCAACAAATACCAAAGGATCGGCTTGCCCATATCCATATTCATTATCAGGCCGAGTTTCAAGAATTGAACAGTTATTTGATGCAGCATCCGGGTCATCGTTCAGGATTTCTCTTTCAATAGAATATCCAGCCACTAAAGTGTCTTTAACCTCAGCAGGAGTTAAATCTGGATTTGCTTCTAAGGTTAGAGCAACGATTCCAGCCATTAATGGAGTTGCCATACTAGTTCCACTTTTACTAGTATAACCAGTACCAGTACCTTGATTAGGGGCCATAATGTTACTGCCTATCGCAGCCACATCAGGTTTAACTCGCCCATCTGAAGTATAGCCTCTAGAGCTGTAAATTGCCAAACTCAGGTCCTTATCAAGAGATGCAACAGTTATAGGCAATCTTGAATCACCAGGTGAGTCTATTGTATTACATCCTGCACCCGTTGCAGAACCAAATTCATTTCCAGCACTTAAAGTAACTACAAGCCCAGATTCAACCGCAGCATCGACAATTTGGCTCCATGCTGAGCTGCCGTCATTATCGATATGAAATTCTACTTGCTGTTCACCTAAACTAGATGTCATTACTCTAATGTTAGGGGTTACTACCTTCTGATTTTCAATAGTCCATTCAACACCTCTTATGATGTCCTCAATGTCTCCGTCACAACATGCTAAAACATTTACTAAATTCGCTTTCGGAGCAACACCTATGTGCGGTGTACCTGTATTATCTCCAGCACCAGTTCCTGCAGCAATTCCAGCCACGTGAGTACCATGGGTTCCACTATCAATTGATTCTCCAGGTAAACAAGGTGAACATATCACAGCGTCCTGAACAGCATCATAGTATGCAACGACTTTCATATCATCAAATGTAAATTGATTGTCGTCCATATCATCTAGCCCAACATGTGCATTATCCACGCCAGTGTCCACAATAGCAATAGAAATCCCTTCGCCATAAATTCCGTGATTTAGCCAAACATCGTCAACGCCCATTGCAGGCACTGCATCAGCCATGTGAGGTTCAGCTTTTCCGATATCATCAAGCATTACAACACCATCCCATGTTGCAACCTCAGAAATCATGTCTCTAGGCATGGTTGTTGCAATTAAATCAATAAATTGAGCACGGAATGTTACCTCGATTCCAGCATTTTCCAATCTTTGAACGTCATAATCAGTTGGATGATGATCATATCTTACGAAAACACGGGCTTCTCCAGCATTGAAGAATCGTTCACCCTGATTTAATTTCCAAACTAATAAATCTGAAATCCCATCGTGGTTTTTATCTCTGGAGTAAACATCCCACCAATTATTTTCATAAATTGGTGAATTTTCTTCAGCAGATAAATTTACAAAGCCAGTACTAAGTAATAAAAAAGTCACGATTCCAGCAGTGATAGCTTTGCGCTGCATATACACAGAGATAGGACTTTGATTAAAGAACTTACGATTTGTTAAAATCTTCGATTCCGCTACGCACCCTCACTGCCATACCTTGTTGCTTAAGTTCTATTTCTTTAGGCCCAATCATTAATTTTCCAAAAGCAATCAATTCATCATTAGGAGTAACTACGATACATTCGTCAAGGCATTTTAATTTTGAATCGATATGCTCTATAAATTTACAAAATACACTTTTTCCTTTTCGATTAAATTCAGCGGTTTCTGAAGTTACAATTATACGATAAGCAGGTTTTTCTGAATGTTCATGCAACAATTCTGCACCTTTTTTTTGAAGTATAAACATTCCTCTTCTATGGGAAAGCGAAGCCACATGCTCACCATCTAGAAGTAAATTTCTCAATCTTCTTGTTTTTCTACTTATTACTAATTCAGTTTCTCCATCTGTAAATATCTTACCCGTGCCTTTGCCAAATTGATAATCCAAAATACATCTAACGCGATCAATATCCCATTCTTGCACTTTAAATCCCTCAATATCGTCTTGCAATAGTCCTGGATGAAATGGATATGTCTCGGACAAATGGTTTGGTACTTTTCCAAAGTAGGGATGAAGCATTTCACCAGATTCAAACGAATTGCTCAGATTAGAAAATACAGGCCTTATATTTGATTTTTCTCCACTTTTGATAGGAGTTTTATAGCGATAAGCAGGTTCGAACTCACTAATCCAGTCAATATTATTTTCTATGACTTCAAAGACTTTCATTAAGGCTGGAGAAGATCGTAATCGACTCTCTACTAATTCCCATAGCAATCCGTCGTGAATAGCCTGTTTAATCCTCCTGATTTCAGCAAAAGAAGTCATGAGATTATGTTTCGCAATAATCTTCTGTCTTTCTTTTTTATCAAGCATCTTTAGTTTAGTAGCCGTCATACCAGGGAATGCTGAAAATTCACTAGGCAATTCTTGTAATTCATCAAGACTTCTTGTTCCCCATGTGAACATTAGGCTGTCTCTTGAGGCAAATTTAGCATAGCTTGCGCTATCAAAAACATCACAGCCCAAGAAGGCAGCTAAAGCAAAAATCATGGGATGCCCACATCCAAAAAGATGCACGGGCCTTGAAATATCGAGTCCTTTTTTCGAGGCTAAAATAACTTCCGATAAAAGTTTGAAATTATTTCTCTCCATAAGAGGCACGACCCCTCCGATTGGAAAAATTTCAGCTTTTGTTTTTGAAGCCATTTCAGCGGCTTTTGTTCTTAAATCTAAATGGCGTCCACCTTGAATAGGCGCAGCTAGGAAAATATCTTCTTTGTTTGCATCGGCAGCCTCAATTCTTTTTTGTGTTTCTTCTAACTCTTTTTTAGCATCTTCAAACTTAGTTTCAGGCTCACAAAATACATCCAATACAGTTCCAATGTCAACCTTAATTTTTTTTTGGAAATCAAGAATTTCTTCTGGTTTCATTTCAATTTCGCCATAAACATGAGATTGGAAAGTTCCACTATCAGTCATTATCGGACCTGACCAGTTTACCAAGCCATGAACTCCTTTATCCTCTGCAACTTCTTTCAGTTTTGGATTTTTGTAAATGATATAACTGTTAGTAATAATGCCTTGAGCGCCGCTTTCAGCCAACTCTTCCATTGTCAGCGTCATAATTTTTGGATTCACAACAGGAAGCAAAGTTGGTGTATCTAGAACTCCATGTTTGGTTTTAATCTTTCCAAGCCGTGCAAGCCCATCGCGTTTATTGATTTCAAACAATAAATCTCCACGAAGAAACCTTTATTTCAATTCATCTCTAAATTATATTATGGACGAATTGAATCTACGAGTCACAGGTATGACCTGTGCATCTTGTGTCGCATCAGTTGAGTCCATCGTTAGTAATTTAGAAGGTATAGACTCCGTAAGGGTCAATCTTCCCCTTGAAAAAGCCACAATCAGATGGTCTGAAGGTGCAAATGAAGATTTAGGGGCCGTTAGAGATGCAATTAGTAAAGGAGGATTTGGCTCAGAAGAATATGTAGATCCTAAGAAATACAGGCAGGAATCTTTAGAAAATGCAAACAAAATGGGTTTGCAGGTCATAATTTCTTTAATTTTAACAGTTCCAACATTTTTTCTTACAATGTTTGTCGGAGATTTAGGACAGGTGTATGACCTAGATTTACGATTATTTATCGCTTTCATTTTATCCTCAATAGTTTACTTTTATGCCGGAATGGAATTCCACAGGGGAGCCTGGCAAGCAATTCTATCTGGACGAGCAAACATGGATGTTCTAGTTCACATTGGAACTACGACTGCTATGGTTTGGTCTTCGCTTGTAGTATTTTCACCATATCTCGATTTTCTACCTTCGATTTTCCCATCAACTACCCATGTATTCTTTGATGGTGCAGCTTTCATTATTTCATTTATTCTACTAGGTAATTGGTTGGAAGCTAGAGCTAAGTTAAGAGCCACAGATGCAGTTTTTTCGTTAATGGATTTAAAAGCAAAAACTGGTTCGGTTCTTAATTCAGATGACTCTGTTTCAGAAGTGCCAGTTGAGGAAATATTAATAGGAACTGAAATATTGGTTAAGGTTGGTCAAACGGTACCTTTAGACGGAATAGTAGTGAAAGGGTCAGCTTCAATGGACATGTCAATGATGACGGGAGAATCTAATCCTGTTTTCGTCAAAGAGAATGATTTAGTTATGGGAGGTACAATAGTCCTAGATTCAGTGATTCATATAAAATCAACAAAATATCATGATGATACAGTATTAGCAAATGTCATTAATTTAGTCGATGAAGCTCAGATGGGTAAGGCTCCAATTCAAAAATTGGTAGATAGAATTTCTGCAGTATTTGTTCCTGTAGTAGTAATTTGTGCCATTCTTGCTTCGCTTACTTGGATGTTTTTCTCAGAAGGTTATGGAGATTATAATTCTACGGAATTAGCCATTATGGTTTTGGTGTCAACTCTAGTGATAGCTTGTCCATGCGCATTAGGGTTAGCTACTCCGACTGCACTTATGGTTGGTACCGGCGTTGGAGCCCAGTATGGCTTGTTAATCAAAGGTATAGATGCTTTGCAGAATAGCTATAATACAAACACATTAGTTTTAGATAAAACAGGAACTCTTACAGTAGGCGCACCATCAATAACAAATATCAAGTCAATAAGCTCAGATGAAAACAATATTTTGGCAATAGCAGCTTCTCTTGAATCTGCATCCACACATCCAATTGCTAAAGCGATTTCGCAGGCCCATTTAGAAAATAGCGAAGAATTAATTTCTTTTGACAAGATTGAAAATATAGGTGGAATGGGATTAGTAGGTTATCTAGACGATCAAGAATATGCTATAGGAAATCAGCCTCTAATGGAAAAGAAAGATGTATTTGTTTCTAATCATATCGAAGAGTTAGTAGATGTTTTGTCAACCAGTACCGTAGTTTTTGTTTCTAAAGGAAACAAATTGCTTGGTTGGATTGAGATGAAAGACAAATTAAGGAAGACTACAAACCTAGCAATTTCAAAAGCAAAAGAGTTAGGTCTCAAAGTAATTATGTTAACTGGAGATAGAGCTGAAACAGCTTTAACGATATCAAACGAAGTTGGGATATCAAGGTTTGAGGCTGAGGTCAAACCTGACGGAAAAGCTGAATTTGTGAAAAAGTTGCAGACTGAAGGTGCGAGCGTTGCTATGATCGGTGACGGAATCAATGATGCAGCAGCTTTAGCAGTTGCAGACGTTGGAATTGCAATGGGTGCAGGTAGTGATATTGCACTAGAGGCTGCAGATATTGTCCTTCTTCGAGATGATTTATTGGATGTAGTATCGACATTAGATTTGGGTAAGGCTACAATGGGTAAGATTCGAGGCAATTTAGCATGGGCTTTTATCTATAATTTAATAGGAATACCATTAGCAATGGGAGTTTTAATTTCTTCGACAGGTTGGTTATTACCTCCAGCGTTTGCAGCAGGAGCTATGGCATTATCCAGTGTTAGTGTAGTCTTAAATTCTCTAACACTTAGATCATGGAAGCCATTTAGGGCATGATTTCTTAATCATCCTTCAATTAAGAATATTATGACTGAAACGTTAAAATTCCAGATAAATGGAATGACTTGTGGTGGTTGCTCAGGAAGAGTGAAAGGCGTACTTGAATTAAATTTAAATGTAGAGTCTGCAGAAATATCTCACGAAGAAAATAGTGGAATAGTGAAAACTAATGGCAAGGTAACTGCAGAAGAATTGGTGAAGGTAATTGAGCAAACAGGGTTTTCTGCAGCTATTTCGCCCAGCTCATAAAGTTCCTCAAACTATTTGGAGTTCAGATCGACCTCTTAATGTTAGGCCTAAATTATCGACTATTTTTGCTTTAGTTTTGGGGCTATGGATTTTCGGAACAGGAGAAGCCATTTTGATTGGTGCAAGAATAGGAGTAAGTCCATGGACGGTTCTTGCTCAGGGTATTTCTGAGCAGACAAGTTTTACGGTTGGTTTATCTACACTTTTCGTAGGAGTTATGGTTCTTCTTCTTTGGATACCTCTTCGAGAAACTCCAGGTATTGGGACAATTTCAAATATAATTGTAATATCATTGTCCATCGACGTTATGGGGCCTTTTGTTTCCGAACAGACAATTCTTTTATCACAAATAATTCAAGCATTGATAGGAATAATTTTTGTTGCAATAGGAAGCGCATTGTACCTTACCGCAAATTTGGGCCCTGGCCCTCGTGATGGTTGGATGACAGGCATTCAAAAGAGAACAGGTTGGCCAATAGGAAGAGTACGTGCGGGAATTGAGCTATCCGTACTAGCAATAGGTATTTTTTTGGGAGGTACCTTTGGACTAGGAACAGTAATGTTTGCACTAGGAATAGGCCCAATTCTAGCAATATGTTTGGGAATTGTTAAGAAATGGTCTTTCTAAACTATAATTCTATTAAAGCCCCATCAAAATGACTGCTTAACGGGCCGGTAGATCAGTCTGGAAGATCGCCTCCTTGGCATGGAGGAGGGCGCGAGTTCAAATCTCGCCCGGTCCACCATTTGATACGTATGGAACTGACTCCTGAAATTCAATCTACTGTAGCGAAAGGTTTGGCACTTACAACAGTAATGCTTTCAACAGGAGCTTTAGCCCGATATTTCAACGTCAAAGTAAACTATACACGTAAAATCAATCATTTTGCAATTTTTTTCTTGCCAGTATTTATCGATCAACAATTTAACGCAGAAACTTTTACAGATTTTATTTATCTGGCAATAAGTGCTTTGATTACAACACTGTCCTTAGTCTCATTTTACGAACCAATTAGGAGAGCAATACCTCCGTTTCAGCTAATGTTTGAAGGATTTGATAGGCCAGAAGATAGACCACATACACTGTCTTGGCTCTGGACACAGTTTGCGGCAGGTTTTGCAGTAATGTTACCTATGATTTGGCTATTTGGTCAATGGGGCCTTGAATCATTAGTAGTAATTCCTATTTTGATTAATGTAATCGGAGATGGATTAGCAGAACCTGTTGGCGTAAGGTTTGGAAAATATCGATATAAAACTAAAGCATTGTTCACCAATAAAGAATATTTTAGAACATTTGAGGGGAGTGCTTGCGTATTGATTACTGGCTTCATTGTAATAGCGATGCATGCAGATTATTTTACAACTACACAATATGTCCTTTCGATGTTATCTGTTCCCGTAATTATGACATTAACAGAAGCATATTCACCACACACTTGGGATACGCCTTTCCTGATGTTTACAGGTTACGTTTCATTACTTTTGATAATGCAATTTTGATTTACGCTCGAGCTAGATTAATTTGTTCTTCTAATTCAGACTCAGTCATAGCTCCACTCTCTGAAAAAGTAATCATTCCATCTTTGTCTATTATGACAATACTTGGGCTGCGGTCGGCACCAAAAGCATCAGTCATTTCTTCACTTCCTAGAGCATAAGCCCAATTTTTACCTTCAGCTCTTTCATTCAATCTATCTTCATTTTCGTTTTCAGTCTGAGTCAGTGAAATAACTTTGACATCTTCTGGCATGGTGGTATTATTACAGTAACTTTTGAGAACATTCTTTTCAAAATTATGACAAGAACCACATCCCATATTCATAAATTCTAAAACTACAACTTTTTCATTTTCAAAGTCAGACAAATTAAAAGAATTTCCTTCAGTATCTGTCAAAGTAAAATCTGGAGCTTCATTACCAACTTCTACATCAATAATATTATCTTCAATCGTTTCATTATCCATAAAATAGCTGTTAATTGAGAATCCTCCAATGATTCCTGCGACTAAAAGCGCACCAAACAAAGTTTTTGTATCCATAATTCAAAGTTTACAGTACAGATTTATAAGTTATGCAGATTTTAAGAAGGTTAAAATTTTACGATGGTATACTTCAGGCTTTTCCAAGAAAGCCCAATGTGTAACATTTTCAAATTCGAAAAAAAGTGAGCCTTCAATTAATCTATGTATCTCCTTACCAGATTCTGGACTTACCCAATTATCGTTAGATCCAGACATAATGAAAGTTGGAATATTCTTTTTACCAATACTTTCAAAGACATTATTCATAGATTTACCGCCTACATATCCTCCAGTAGACAATAGATGATTTTTCACAGTATCAATTGTTTTTTTATTCCACATATCTAAATCATTGTAAATTTTTAGAGCTAAATCTTTGGTTTCAATCTCTTCCAAAACTTCTAATTCCAGAGCTATTTGTTTTTCTACTTCATTTTTCAACTCAGAGCTGATTTCTCCGTTATTTTCAAATGTTTGAAGTAAGGAAATGAGAACTGGAGAAGTAGGTAGCTGAGGTACACCTGTGGATGCTATTAGAATTAAAGATGCACAATTCTCTAATTTATCTGCAACCATTGAAGCAATCGATCCACCAGCAGAATAACCTATCAAATTAATATTTCTTTTAGCACCGGTCGGAAGAAACTTTTCAATTAGTTCAATAGCTTGATTGACGTATATTTTTTCAGATTCAACATTTGGTACATAATCAGATCCTCCTCTTCCGTAAAAATCAAAGGATAATACTTGAAATCCTTGTTTGATAAGGTCTTGTGTTAAATTATCGTAAATATCTTTAGAAGTGGTTAGTCCGTGCATTAGAACTACTAAATTGTCAGAAGCTTCTCCAGTTATTGAGTATCTTACTCTGCCATTTTCTAGCTCAGCGTGTCTATCAATTATCTTCATCTATTTTTTAGATACTTAAGCACTAATCTGACCATGGTTCTGGAAGCCATGTAGTAGCGTAATCAGTCCTGAAGAACTGGGCACCTGTGTAATTTCGGTCGGTGTGTTCATAGTTAAAGAAGTGTAGTGTTCTAATTTATCTGAGACTCTGTCAGTAATGTCCCCACTTGAAAAATTTCCAATTAAATTTATGTTTCTTTCAATTTCAAAAGGAATAAATCTTGTTATTAATTCCGCAGCTTGATCTGCGTACTTTTTTTCTAGGTTCTCAACGTTTATGTAATTAGATGTTTTATTTTCAGTTAAATCAAACGATAGAACTTGAAATCCTTGATTAACAATACTCATAGTCAAGTCATCGAAAATGTCTTTGGAAGAGTTAGGCTCTTGCAGTAGAACAACTAGCGTTTCCGATGGCCCTCCAGTTATCGAGTACCTTACTTCGCCGTTGCTTAATTTCGCGTATCTGTCTTTGATTTCCATAATCAAACTCCAAAATAATCATTTATAAAGATTCATAACTAGTGCCAACTTTTAACTACTAGTGCCCAGCAATTATGCTGCCCGTAGTCACTAGAGAAATGGCTCAACAAATTCTTCAGAAAGTTCCCACAGTTTCTTGTTATTTTTCTCGTTTTTAGCTTTGCTTGAACCTTTTTTTACTTGAGAGTTTGCAAAGAATTTTCCGGTTATATTCTTTACTTCTTCCGAAGAAGCTAAGTGGACACTAGTTTTGGCACCATCCTTCACATTAATTGCAGTCAGCATCATTGCTAGTCGTATAGCATTTCTCCAGAAGATATTATTATTTTTCCCAAAATTTGTAGATACAAAACCTGGATGTAAGCAATTTGCAGTAATTCCAGTATCTTTAATTCTTTTTGCTAATTCATAAGTGAACATAACATTAGCTAGTTTAGATTTTTTATAAGTTTCAAAACCAGCATATTTTTTTTCACCATTAATGTTATCAAATTCAAAGTCAATACCATAATGCGCGCTTGATGAAACGTTAACTATTCTTTTGTAATTGCTTTTTTCAACAAGAGGAAGTAGTTTTTTCGTCATTAGAAAATAGCCTAGGTGGTTCAAAGCAAATGTTCGTTCAAATCCTTCTTCAGTCACTTCTCTAGATGTAAAATAAGCTCCAACATTGTTTAACAAAACATCAATTCTAGGATATTTTTTGGATACTTCATCAGCAACTCGAGAAACTTCTTTCATTAACATGAGATCAGCTATCAGGTAATCAATGTCTACATGGCTATCAGCTATTTTGCTTATTTGCTCTACAACTTTCTTCCCTTTTTTTTTGCTTCTTCCAATAAGAATTAGATTACATCCTTTTTTTGCCAGTTCGATAGCAGCTTCTTTACCTATTCCGTCAGTAGCTCCTGAGATTAGACACGTACGACCATTCATGTTAGACTTTACTCGTCACTGCAATATTCTTCCCAATCATAGTTCCAATTATCATTAGAACTGAATGAGTTATGAATTACACATTTGTTATTATCAGACAAGGCATCTGTACCTTCAAACATGTCGTTCAAATTAGTTGAACCCGAAACATCCCAATTTGATAGATCTTGGTTGAAACTCCTGGCATTGTAAAACATTCCATACATATTGTTCACATTTGAAACGTCCCAATGTGAAATATCTTGGTTAAAGCTCTCAGCACCATAGAACATTGAGTTCATACCGTACCAGTCGTCTACGTTCGAAACATCCCAACCTGAAATGTCTTGGTTGAAACTGGAAGCAGCATAAAACATGGAATTTAGTTTAGTCACACTAGAAGTATCCCAATGTGAAATATCGCCGTTAAAGCTTGTAGCAGCATAAAACATTCCGTTGGTGTCTGTAACACTTGAAACATCCCAGCTTACTAAATCTTGATTAAAATCGATAGCAGCAAAGAACATCCCTTCCATATCTGTAACACTTGAAACATCCCAAGATTCAATATCTTGATTAAAATCGGTAGCGTAGTAAAACATCTCATTCATGTAAACTACATTTGAAACATCCCACCCTGATAGATCCTGGTTGAAATCCTCAGCAAATTTGAACATTTTTTCCGTAGTAGTTACACTTGAAACATCCCAGTTTGAAATATCATCGTTGAATGTCTGGTTATAGTAAAATAATTCAGACATATCTGTGATCAAAGATGTATCCCAAGTGCTGATGTGTCCATAAGTTGAATTTGCACTATCTGGATCTGCAATCCACTCATCTACTGCAATCTTGAGCTCATCTCTATTTTCAGGTTGGAAATATTCTGATGGGCAATATTCTTCCCAGTCATAAGGCCAATTTTCATTAGAATTAAATGAAGTATGAATTGCACATTT
>CAXHBG010000012.1:0-25947 GCA_964015055.1 uncultured Thermoplasmata archaeon | reverse complement strand
GCAACCCCAAGAACTGCTGGCGTACTTTCCTTAGTTATCCAAGAACTTAGAGAACAATACAACGACAAGGGATCTGGTGGTAGAAATGGTAGCTTAATTTACGGTGAAAACGCTTCAATTACCAACTATGATATCAGAAGAAGTATGGAAAAAGCCTCATACTTCCCAGATGCTTCGGAGTATGATCCTGGGGCAAATGAAGGTGCTTGCCAAACTGGCGTACCTGTGTCTCCTGTGGCTCCATACACCCAGACTGGTTGGGGAGTTGTTGATCCTACAATAACACAAACTATTATTCAAGATTTAAATGGTTCTTCGCCTTTGACTGATAAGGATTTTGATTGTGAAACGTACATGGATTCAGTTATGGCTGCTAGAATTGCATATTGGAGTTAATCTTTAGCAAACTACATAAATTGCCTCTAAATCATAGTCTATGAAAGAGATCGTGGTGAGCTCGATGGCTCCGAAACCGATCGGTCCTTACTCACAAGGTGTCGTGTCTGGGAATTTTATTTTCCTAAGTGGCCAAGTAGGTCGAAAGCATGACGCTACAGACTTAGAAAACGGTGTTGCTGACCAAACCAGACAAGCCATTCTAAACATAAAGGCCGTATTAGCTGAAAAAAATCTAACCTTAGATAACGTAGTAAAATCAACTGTTTTCTTGGCAGATATGAATGACTTTGCAGAGATGAATGCAGTATATGCTGAATTCTTTGATGAAGACACTGCTCCTGCAAGATCAACAGTGCAAGTTGCTGGCCTACCATTGAATGCTGAAATGGAAATTGAAGTAATGGCTTCGTTGGACTAATTATGTACGTTATTAGTGGTTCAACTCACCAAAGATTAGGTGCATCCTTAGCTGAAGAAATGGATGCTGAATTTTGTGGAGTGGTCAATAGACATTTTCCAGACGGTGAAAGGTATATTCGTGTTTTAATGGATGTAAATGAACAAGATGTTGTTGTTGTTCAAAATACTTTTCCTGATAAAAAAATTGTAGAACTTCTCCTAATTTTACAAGCTGTTAAAGAAGCAGGAGCAAAGACTGTTACTTGCGTAATTCCATACATGGGATATTCTAGACAAGAACGAATTTTCCAATCTGGTGAAGCCCGTTCAGCAAAAGCAATTGCAAGTGTTATTGGAGGAATGTGCGACAGAGTTTTCACCGTTAATGTTCATACTCCTGAAATTCTGAAATTTTTTGGATGTGAAGCAAATGATATCAACGGCTCCAGAGAAGTTGTAAGATATTTGAAAGGTTTTGGTCCTGATATGGTGATAGCTCCAGACGAAGGATCTAGAGACAGATGTAATTTGGCTGCCGATTTACTAAAAGTTCCCGTTCATGTAATGAAAAAAGTTAGGATTGATGGTAGAACAGTTGAAACTTCTTCTGGCCAAATTAATGTTAAGGGATCTACCGCAGTCATATTGGACGACATAATTTCAACTGGAGGGACTATTGCAACTGCAGCAAATATTCTTCGAGAAGGAGGAGCTGAGAGAGTTTTTGCAGCTTGTACCCATGGTCTATTCATTGAAGATGCTGCAAATCGCTTACGTGTTTGCGACGACATATTAAGTTCAGATACTTTAGAAGGCGTTTACACTAGATTTTCAGTTGCTCCTGCAATTGCTGATGCTCTCTAATGTTCTGGAAAGGTCCGTTATTTACAGAAAAAGGATTTGTTGATGCCTGTATCAACTTAGAAACTTGTGAATTTGTTGATTCTGATAAAGAAGAAGATGGAATTATAGTTCCTCTCTTTCGTAATTGCCATAGTCACCTTGGTGACACTGGAGCGAGAAGTTCTGTTCCCGCAAACATAACTTTAGCAGAATTAGTCGGACCCGATGGTTGGAAACATGAATGGTTGAAAAATAATAATATTGAAAAATCTATTTTGGAAGGATTGAAAGAAGCCACTTACTCAGGAACAGGCCTGATTATGGACTTCAGAGAAGGTGGAAAAGAAGGATTAGATGCTTTTGAAGTTCATGATTACTTAGGTACTAGTATTCTATTTGGAAGACCTCACGGAGACGAATCCCTTCCTGGAAAACACGCTGGAATAAGTAGTCTTACAGACATTGGATCTTTAGCGCCTAAGCTTAGTGAACAGGCTCGAAAAAGAAGAGGCCTCGTCGGAATACACCATTCTGAAAATGAGTGTGAAGATATCGAGCCTCTAATTGAATTGAATCCTGACTTTGTAGTTCACATGTGTCACGCGACTGATGAAGATTTGTTGGCTTTGAAAGAGGCAAATATTTCTGTTGTAGTATGTCCAAGAAGTAATCACTATTTCGGAAATAGACCTCCCTTGGAAAAAATGATTGACATAGGATTGGATTTAGGGCTTGGTACCGATAATGGAATGATTTGTAGCGTAAGTGTTCTTGACGAAATTAGGTTTATTAAAGAAAACTTTCCTTCAATTGGCCTTCATAAAATTCTGGAGATTGCCTGTTTTGGGCTTAGTGATATGTTTAATAAGGACGGAACTTCAAGATATTTTAATCCGAAACTAAGTGGATGGGCTTTGCTTTCCAGAGAAGCTGTAGACAACTATGAGTCTATTTTCAACCCTGAGACTAAAGTTTTAGGTGCAAGATGGAGAAATTAAAGTGGATTTCCAAAAAGTAATCGCAGTCGCAACAAAACGCGGTATTTTCCAACCTGCTTTCGACGCATACGGAGGGCTTGCAGGGTTCTTGGACTACGGACCTGTTGGAGTTAGAATGCGAAGGCGCATTCTTGAAATGTGGAGAAAACATTACGTGATTAATGCAGGATGTTTAGAGCTAGATGGTGCTTTAATCGGTCCCGAATCTTTGTTTCAAGCCTCTGGCCATTTGGGTGAATTTGATGATGCTTTAGTTGATTGTAAAGAATGCGGAAAACAGTTCCGAGCAGATCATTTAGTTGACGGAGGAGAAGAAATGTCAAGATTCGAATTAGCTAAAAAAATCATTAATATTTCTTGCCCTAGTTGTAACTCTCCTCTTTCTGAAATGAGTGCATTTAATCTAATGTTTTCTACTTCTGTTGGTGCAGGAAAAGGAACTCCCGGATCTTTACGTCCTGAAACTGCTCAGAGTATTTTTTTAGCATTTCCATGGCTATTGAGGCAAAATCGAGGAAAGTTGCCTTTTGCCGGCGCGCAAATCGGCCGGTCTTTTAGAAATGAGATTTCACCGAGGCAGGGTCCACTCAGAATGAGAGAATTTACACAAATGGAAGTTGAGCATTTTTTCTTACCCTCAAATGAACCTTCTCTTCCTACGGAATTAAGAAGTACAAAAATTACGCTTTTATCTGCCGATGGAAAAGAGTCTCAAACTACAGTTGGCCAAGCATTTGATTCAGAGGTTGTCACTTCATCTTTAGTAGCAACTCATTTGGCAAGAGCTCAAAATTTCTTAATTTCAATTGGAGTGTCTCCGGGAAAATTACGGTTTAGACAACACGGATCAAACGAAATGGCCCACTATTCTAGCGATTGTTGGGATGGTGAAATCAGTACTTCTTTGGGATGGGTTGAAATTGTCGGTGTTGCCCACAGAGGCGATTATGATTTGTCGGCTCACGGAAATGCTTCATCCAGAGAATTCAGAGTTCCTATTCCAGGCACTGAAAAAGAAATGAACTTATGGAAGCCAGATGTTGGAAAATTAGGTAAAAAATTCAAAGGGGATGCAAAACTAATTCTTGAGGCAATTAAAAATGTTGAATTGAAACCAAATACTTCGCTAAATATTAACGGAAAAGATATCGTACTAAGTAAGAATTATATGTCTCAGAAAACTGAACGTAGAAGTGAAATGGTTTATCCGAACGTAGTAGAACCTTCATTTGGATTAGATAGAATTCTTTATTGCTTGTTAGAAAGCTCATGGAATGTGGATGGTGAAAGAGAATGGATTTCACTACCCCAAGATACTTCCCCGTATGATCTACTTGTTGCACCACTGATGACTAAAGATGGCTTGGATACAAAAGCTCATGAAATTATGAAGTCAGCAATTGATATCGGAATTGACGCGTATTACGATGAAGCTGGATCTATAGGGAGAAGATATGCTAGAGCTGATGAAATTGGTATTTTCTATTCAATGACTATCGATCATCAAACTTTAGAAGATGGCACAATAACATTACGTGAGAGAGATTCTAAAAATCAAAGTAGAGTTTCTCTTGAAGATGCACTAAATCAAGTAAGGAGGTAATGTGAATCCTTTGCTTGTACATATTTTAGCACTAATTTATGGTATACCATTTATTTTGATTGGTATTGAACATTTCAAAGAACCTCAAAAATTTGTAGATATTGTGCCGAAATACATGCCTTTTGCTTTATTCTTAGTTTATTTGACCGGAGTAATGGAAATTCTTGTTGGATTGGGAATTATCTATCCAGATACTAGAGAACTCACGGGCCGATTAACTGTCCTTTTTTTACTTGCGATTTATCCTGCAAATTTCAATATGTGGATTAATGATGTTCCCTTTAATGGAACTAGACTAACGACGCAGGGCCATCTGGTTAGATTGTCGATTCAAATTCTCTTGATTATCGCTGCATTAGGTTTTTCTGGAGATTTGCAAAAAATTAGGAAACCTTAATGTGTTTGTGTGTTAAATAAATTCCTAGAATGATGAAAATAGCGCCCAGTATTGCTACTTGGTTGGAGACAAAATGCCCACCTGTTCCTTCTCTTGTAAATGCTAGGAAACCATTACCTACTCCCAATAGTGAAAGCCCACCTACGAGATTCAATCCATCTGAATTTTGCCAAAAATTAATTACTTTTGGATCTCTATTATGCCAAATCCAAGCTGCATGGAAAAGAACCCAAGCTGCAAATAGTTCCGTTGTCTCTTCAAGAGTGATATTCGTGCCAATTTCCTGTGCTGTTTCATTACTTACTATTCCATCATGGAAAGCGTCCACAGTTTGACCTAAACCTAGGATACCCAATACTAAAATGTAAAGTAAAGGATATCCAGACGGTGCTGGCCAATCTGAATTGAACGCAAGCCAAGATAACCAAACTAACACTGAACCAAGCGTTGATGCAAATATAATTCTACCTAGTATAGATTCCCTGAGGGTTAAGTCCCAATTGTTTTCTAAAATTACTAAAACTAAACTAAAGAAAAGTAATGTTTTACCCGTCTGAAGAGCATTTGTTTCTATGTTTTGCTTATTTTTCTGAAGATCTCTCCAAGCGATTACTGCAACGAGAAGGTACGCTAATCTTGTAGCCTGCTCTACTGGGCGATATTCTGGTTCAATATCATTGTATTCTGAAAAGAGTCCTTCAAGTAAATAAGTATCTAATATGAAAAAAAAGAAACATAAAAAATAAATTAGTAATATTGGAGACAACCACAGCGATGCTCTCCCTGTCGGCAGTGACAAATTACTACCTTATTTGTGTAAAGACTTCGATAGCCTTTTCCAAATCTTCGTCTGTTATATGTAAGTGAAATACTGCTCTTATTGTTGAATCGTCAGTATCTAAAATATCAATACCATGCTTTGCAAGCTCTTCTATCGCTCTTTTAGATTGGCCTTTCCCAACTCCTATGTAAACAATGTTAGATTGAACTGCTTCCAAGTTAACTGAAAAATTAGGCATGTCTACCAATGCTTCTGCAAACTGCCTTGCTCTTCTGTGATCCTCTCGTAGCCTATCTATGTTATTCTCGAGTGCATAGATTCCTGCTGCAGCCATCATTCCTGCCTGCCTCATTCCTCCCCCAAACATCTTTCTCCATCTGTGAGCTTGTGCTAAATCTTTCTTACTTCCAACTAAAACCGACCCTATTGGTGCGCCTAATCCTTTTGAAAGGCATACCGACACTGAATCAAAATCGCGGACCATCCTTGCTGGTTCTGTATTGCTTGCAACTATTGCATTGAAAAGCCTGGCTCCGTCCATGTGTAATTTGCAATCTTTTTCTCTTGCAACTTTGCATATTTCATCAATAACTTCTTGAGAATAAACCGAACCTCCTCCTCCTTGTGCAGTGTTTTCGACACAAACTAAGCTTCCATTTGGATAGTGGGATAAGCTTCCTTCTGCTTTTCTGATAGATCTCGATACTTGCTCCGAAGTCATAAGCCCATTCTTACCGTCGACTAGAGCTACAGAACATCCTGAAAGGGCTGCAAACGCACCTCCTTCGTATCTGTAGATGTGGCTGTGGGCCTCTGTAACTATTTCATCTCCAGGTGAAGTGTGAGTTCTAGTAGCAACTATATTGGACATTGTTCCTGACGGAACATATAACGCCGCTTCCTTTCCAAGTAATTTAGCTGTTTTATCTTGCAACTCAATTACTGTTGGATCATCCCCTAATACATCATCACCAACATCAGCCTCGAGCATTGCTTTTCGCATACCCTCGGTTGGCTGGGTAACTGTGTCACTACGGAGGTCTATCACAAATTCCCTTTCGTGGACTGATTATAATAATTTGTTTTTAACTAAGTTTAATATTTCCACACACAAAGGCAATGTATGAATACTGGTGTTATTTGGTTTAGAAATGCGCTTCGTTTAAACGATAATCGAGTGCTGGTTGAATGTCTAAACTCTACTAATTCCCAAACAATACTTCCTCTGTATATACTAGATAAAAGTGACCTAGAACAAAATAATAATGAAAATAGGATTAAATTTCTATATGAATCTTTAATTGATTTAGATGCTAATTTTAAAGCTAAATTCGGTTCTAATTTGATTGTTTTAAACGGTAAATCCAGAGATATATTCAGAAAGCTTCTGGATAGTGACTTACTAGACCTATCAGAGATCTTCACAGATTATTCAAACAAACCTGATGATATCGAAAATGAAAATAATCTAAAAAGTATTTTAGCAGAAAATGCTTCTGTTAAACTACATCTTATATCAAAGGTAAATTCATTAACAAATGTCCAAGAAGTAGTAAGCCAAGAGAACTTCAAGCGTCCACAAACAATGCAGGATATGGAACAGTTATTTTCAAATCTATCGCCATAAGATGAAGATGGATTCTACAGTATTGATGAACCCTTAGATATTCCTGAGAACTCTAAGCCAATTTATGAAAATTCCTCTGAAATTATTAAAGACTACCTTTTCGATGTAAAGAAAGAGTTATCTTTGCTGGAAAAGGATTCAAAATCTTATTTCAAAGGTGGTGAATCTGAAGCATTTATCCGTTTAGAAAGAAAAGTAAGTTCCGAAAAAGAATATATTCGAAACTTTAGAAAACCTCGTACCATTTCTACAAATAAACCGGAAAACCCCTTAGAACCTGAAACAACTGGACTTTCACCATACCTAAGCTTTGGCTGCTTATCGCCTAGATTACTGTGGAAAGAAACTGAAAAATGCTACCGAGATGGAGATCATACGCAACCGCCTGAATCTATGCATGGGCAACTTATGTTCAGAGAAATGTTTTACATTTTATCGAAAGCTGTAGAAAACTGGGATTCCGATACGAATAATTCAATGTGTAAGAAAATTGAATGGGGAAATTTTGATAAGAGTAAAATGGAACTGTGGGAAAGTGGACAGACTGGCTTTCCATATATCGATGCAATGATGAGACAATTAGACGCAACCGGTTGGATGCACCATCTGGGAAGACATGCCGTTTCATGTTTCCTTACTAGAGGACAGCTATGGCAGCATTGGGAGTTGGGTAGAGACGTATTTGATAAAAAATTAGTCGATGCAGACTGGGCGCTAAATAATGGAAATTGGTTATGGCTATCTGGTGTCGCGCCCTTCTCTATGCCTTATTTCAGACTATACAATCCCTGCCCAGATGGGAAATCTAGCCTGAATGTTGAAGCTAAGAATGCTGATTTTGTTAGATATTGGGTTCCTGAATTGAAAGACTATCCTTCGAAGTATATTTTTGAACCTCACTTAGCACCTATTGCGATACAAGAAAATGCAAGGTGTATTATTGGTAAAGATTATCCCGAACCTATGGTTGATCGTAAGGTAGTAGCTAAAGAAAACTTAGCAAAATTTAAAGCTAGTGCAGCTAAATTACGTGCAAATAACTAGTTAACTAAGCTGCAACATTCTTAACTAAAGATTCAAGAGTATCGATAAAGTCAGAATTATCATTTAAACAAGGTATGTAGACAAATTCTTTGCCACCTGACTCTATGAATGATTCCTTAGCTTCCATCTCTATTTCTTCGAGTGTTTCTAAACAGTCTGCTACAAATGAAGGACAAACGACGCCTATTCTTTGTACTCCCTTCTCGCCAAGTTTATCCACTTCAACATCTGTGTAAGGTTTGAGCCACGACGGACCAATTATGGAAACCCGCGATTGAAAAGATACCATCCACTCTTCGTCACTCAAATTTAGCTTGTCTGCAGTTAACTTTGAAGTGGTCATTACGTTAGATCTGTAACAATTTTTAGAAGAACTACAATCAACTTGACAACAATTTGCGACTTTCATACAATGGTCTCCCTCAACATCGCCTTTGGTCAAGTGCCTCTCAGGAATGCCATGATAACTAAATACTATTTTATCTAAATTTTTTGTATGAGGCTCAATTGACTTTGCAAGTGCGTCGATATATTTAGGATGATCATAGAACGGTTTAACAAAGCTAACATTCAAGTCAGGATAAGTTTCTGAAACTATTCTATTAATTTCTTCAACCGTAGTTTCGGTGGTTGACATTGCATTGTGAGGGTAAAGTGGAATTATGGTAACTTGATCAATGCCTTCCTTTCTGTATAATTCTATTTTATCTTCAATGGACGGGTATTGATATCTCATTGCAATATCGACAGACCACCCCGTTTTTTTTGACAACGAATTTGCTATTTTTTGAGTGTTGATGATAAGAGGAGAACCCTCATCTTGCCAAATTTTCTCGTAAGCTTTCTTTGCTTTAGCCGGCCTAAATGGTAAAATAAAAGCTTTAAGAATAAACTGCTGAATTACCTTTGGTAAATCTATTACTTTGTCGTCTGATAAAAATTCTCTAAGATATTCTCTAACATCTTCAGTAGAAAGCGATTTTGGAGAACCTAGATTAACTAGTAATATCTTTTTGTTCATGCGTCGAGTGAATTGGTAAAGGTCTTGTTAGTAAGAATGCACACAGAAGTACGCAAAACACACCCAATCCGACCTTTGCTGGGTAAACTGGTATGAAGTAGATTGAAATTGCAAATGTTGGAATTATCACCAAGACTGCATTACGCTTAGATGTTTTGGAAATGCTTCCGTTAGCCCTCCAATCTTTAATCAATTTACCAAATATTTTGTGATTCAAAAGCCAATTTTCCATTCTCTTAGATGATTTTGAAAAAAACCAAGCTGAGGCTAAAACACAAGGAGTTGTAGGAACTCCTGGAAGTACAGTACCTGCAATTCCAACGCCCAAAAATGCCAAGCCTATAATAAAATAGATTATTTGCTTTGGATTCACTTGAAAAAAGTGTAGACGTAGGTATATAAAATTCAGCTACAAGTGACTAATGAAAGTATAGACAATAGTTTAGTGTATTTACTTATTTTATTTTTGATACAAAGACAAATATATGTGTACTTGGACTGTATAATATGAATCGAAATATTGCCTGGAATTATCCTAAATGGTTAATTAACTTCGTTCCTCCATTTATCCTAACGCAAGCTATTGTAATGGGAGTCTTAATCTTCCTTTACGCTGATAGTTTTTTTGATATTAATGAAGAAGACGGAATAATTATTCCTGATGGAATATTTGTTGAATATTTTAACATAATTTGTACTATTGCATTCTTAATTATTGAACTTATTTCTTTCCAATTAATATTAAAAAACATAAATATGCCTGTGAAATTTGTTTATGACTTGAATAGTAGCTATCTAGAGTTGCACACAATTAATAATCACTTATTCGGCTTTGGAAATTCAAATAAAAAAATTAAATGTGACCGATATAATAAGGCACAAATATTGAAAATCAAGTACCTTGGCGGTGAAGATCCTGCTACGTACTACTGCTTAGAAATTAAAGATAGAGAAGGAAATACTACTGGAAGACTAAACTATATCTCCTCTGAAAATGTAGTTAAGGATATTGCGAAAATAGTTGGCTTTACTTTGCCTGATACTAGCTCGTATATTAAAAAAAATGGGGATATGGTTGATAGGAATGATTGGGGATTCAGTAAATATTAGGAATAATGTGTCCAGCCTTCTGGAATATATGTGTGACTAAATGCCATAATATAGAGGAAGCAAAGTCCTAGAAATATTATCCTGAGGGGTCTGAATGTTGGTGTAAAAATATTAAGCCAAGAGTAAGAATAAAGGAATAGTAGCAGAAATCCCTCTATTGAAGGCAGGTAGCCTGCTACATCGCCTTCACCAAAACCCCACCAATTTCCCCAAACAGTAGACTCCGTTCTTGGTTCAGCCCCTCCTGAACCAAAAACCCAAATATCAAATTGAATGTTCGGAGCTGTGGCCTGCCCTCCAATTAATAACCTTACTAATCCCTCTAATACTCTCAATGGTGCAAAAAATACTATCCAAACAGGATAACTAATGTATGGCAGCACTCCCCATATTGTCATTATTACTCCGAAGATTGCTTTTCTTCTCCAATTCTGAAGAAATGCTGAATCTGTAGAAATGCTGATAGAAAGCTCTACGCCTGTTGACTCATAGAGAGGTTTGCTAGACTCCTCACTCGATTTTACTGAACTGCCTTCTTTCCATCTGCGATATGCCTCACTTTCTTGTGAAATATCTCCGCTTAATTTCGATTCATATGATGAAGAAGGCCAATTCCCCGGTGGTGCTGAACCAGGCCAACTACCTAACTGGCTAGGATTTTTTTCGTTAGATGAAGCAGGTCGTAATCGATCTAATGGTACGCTTCCTTCAAAATCTCCATCATCAAAGTTGATATCAAATGTATCTCCATTAATTGATACAATTGTCCCTCTAAAGTTGATACCTCTATTTTGCCAATTACATTCAACTCTATCGCCAATTCTAAAGGACATGGGTTTAGAACTATTAGTCTCTAATTAAGCTCTCTATAGCTTTCAAACCATCCGTTAAACATGCAGGGCCTGGTTGAAGAATGATACTAGAATCGATTTCGTGTATCCTATTATTCTTTATTGCCGTGATTTGATTCCAACCTTCTCTCTTCTTGATAGAATCAATATCAACTGGCTTACCGCACCATGAAGCTAAGATTATATCTGGGTTTTTCTCTGTCACATCTGACCATTGGATTTCCCGTTCCATTGCTAGTTTTCCATGAGATTTATTAGCAAATATATCTTCGCCGCCGGCTATCTCGATTAGTTCACTAACCCATCTTATACCTGAAAAAGTAGGGTCATCCCATTCTTCAAAATACACTTTAGGCTTATTTTGAATTTTATCTGAGTTTTCTCTGCATTTTTCTAGTCGTTTTTTGTAGCCGTCGACCAATTTCTGTGCTTTATCTTCGGCCGCTACTATACGACCAATAGTCAAAATTACTTCTAGAATTTCTTCGATACTTCTTTGATTAAAAATTAATACTTGTAAATTAGCTTTGATCAATTTGGCAGCTAAATCACCTTGAATATCACTGAAGCCTATTACTAAATCCGGCTTTAATTCACTAATTTTTTTAACACTTCCGTCAACAAACGCGGAAACTATTGGATGGTTTTTCTTTGCTTCCTCAGGCCTTACTGTGTATCTACTAATTCCAACTATTCTGTGTTGTTCTCCTAAGAGATACAGTATTTCCGTAGGCTCCTCAGTGAGGCAAATGATTCTCTTTGGACCCTTTAGTTGCATCGATTGCTAATAAGGCATGTACTACTAGCTCTTTGTGCTCTTCTAATTCCTAAATCTACGACTTACGAATAGTAAAGATGCGCCAGCTGCTAGTATTCCGAATCCAGGGAGCTCATCTGAAGCTTCATCTGTCACTTCAGTTGTACCAAAGTCGATTAATTCAGTTTTTGCTGGATTTTCAGGATCTGCATTCTGCTCAACTTTCTCTTCTGCTACTGTATGAGAAATTGGTTCCATCTCAATGGTGTAACCACCTTCTCTCAAGTTAGGCATATCCATGTTGATGTATGCCGGGTGTCCTGTCTCTGCATCATGGAACCAGATAATCTGAGAGTCGGAGAATGGATCTACGGATTCTTCTTCATCGTACTCGTCATCATCGTGCTCATCGTCATCATGTCCAGATCTGGCTTGTCCATTGTCTATGATAATTATGTCGTCGTCATCATTGTCGTCATCATTATCTTCATCATCATCTCGTCCGTCATCTTCTTCATCTTCTTCATTACAGTCATCTTCATTTCTATCTGGATTGTTTTCTGAACATCTGTCTGTTGGAAGTACTTGATATCCTTCATAAGATTCTCCGGTACTAGATTGAATACTTTCTTTTTCTCCAGTTTCAAATGCGTAAGGTATTGGTGAGAAGTCTTCAATATCGTGCAAGTTGTATGGTCCAAAAGCAAACCTGTTGTTTTCAATTCTTAAATTTAATTTTTCGTATTCTTCTTCTGCGGTCTCGTCACACTCTTCTCCTTCCTCTGCAGATTCTTGGTCATCACAGAATGCTTGGTCTGCAATTTCCTGGAATACTTCATCCATCCATGTTTCTGGAATGTACATTGGGAACATATCATTCCACTCTGTAATTACGTCTGGGAGGCCGTCATCGTTTCTGTCAACAGTTATACTAAATGTTTCATTGTCATGAAGTTCCTGAAGTGCATCTGTTATTCCTGAATATAATTCCTGCATCTCTGGTAATTGATCACAGTCTAAATCTGGACATATGGACATCTCTGGTTTTGCAACGTCAATCTTTCCACCTATATCTCCACTAATTGTTAATCTATCTAATTCTCCTTCCCAATACTTGTTCTCATCAAGAGGAAGATCCATAGCATTCATAGGGTTATCTCCGAAATCAAATAATAGATTGATGCTCAATTCGGCGTCCATTGACACTACTGCTGTTTCGTAAATAACATTAATTGTTTCGTAACAGTAGGATTCTTTCTCTTCTTCGTTTTCTTCCCAGTCAGAGCAAGGAGAAAGGCCACCTTCTCCTTCGTCTTCGCCATTTTCACAGTGCCACTCTCCGTCGTTAACATAATCTAATGGATATGTATCTCCATTGTCGCACTCAAATCTCTGATCAGTAGATCCGTCGCCGTCATCATCTCGTGGTTCATCACTTTCATCTTCACAATCTTCAAAACCGTTATTTGCGTCTTCGAATGGAATGGTTTGACCGTCATCACATTCAAATTGAGGGCCAGAAATTGCTGTTAGAATGCTTTCTCCTTCGTAAGTTAGATTCGGTACGTTTCTAAGTGTTAAATCACCAGAAGCACCCAATGCAATTGTAAACTGTGTTTTTACTAACTCATGAGTATCTTCAGTCCACCAAGTATCTTCTGTGATTTTGGCAATTAGGTGTACGCCTCCACTTAATTCGGTATTAACTTCTTCCATTGCAATTTGTTCTCCAGTATTATTATCTATAAGCATAATTTGGCCATCGTCGCCATCTTCACCGCATTCTTCGGCTTCATCGTCCCAATCTTCATCATCACAATATGCTTTGATTTTTAGATCGTGCGTACCTTCAGGAGGTAACATGCTTGTGAATTTAGTCCCGATTACGGTATGAGAATAAAGTGATTGCTCAGTTTGCATATGGATCATATTGTCAAAATCATCTACAATTTCTCCAGTGTAGAAAAATCCTAGTACAGCTTCATTGTTTAATTCAAAGGAATCTAGACCTAATCCCGTCCAATTTCTAATTTGAACAAAGTCTTCACCTTCTATAATTTCATTTGTAATATTATTTTCAATCTCTTGAATATCTGATTCTAATTCTTCCATGAGATCTATTTCTAGACCAAATGCCCAAGTGTCTCCAGTAGAGAAAGTTGGTCCTTCTTCAACCGCATTAGATGCTTGAGCTCCTAAAAAGCACAGTGCAACCAATATAGCAAACGTTGTTTTTTGATACATTTTTTATCTTTACTGTTCAACAGTAAGTACAGATTTATCAGTAGCTAATTATTTAAAAGTATTGAAATCATAAAAATGTAGATTTATAGACGGAGACCATCATTTCCACTGCAAAATAAAACATCATTTTAACGTAAAACTATAAATCAATAATAATCCGTCGAATAATATTTTACTTCCAGTGGAAACAAAGGTGTATGTGACCTATTTTATTATATACCTTTCTATTTTATTATAATATGGTTAGCATTTCGCAATTAATTCTTGGAAATACAGGTTGTGTTAGCTACATAGTTAATTGTGAAATGAAGAGAGAATGTGCAATCGTAGATCCGTTTGAAAACTTTGAAGAGGATATTCACGAAGAGTTGAAGAGATTAGGCTTTCCTGTTGTAAAATTTGTAATAGACACACATACGCACGCTGACCGAAAATCGGCTTCTGGTTATTTTGCAGGAGAATTTGGCGTAGAAGGAGTTGTAAAAAGCGAAATGACAAAATACAAAGGTAAAAAAATAGCAACTAAAGACGGAGACATATTACAAATAGGAAATGCAAGATTGAAAGTTCTGTATACACCAGGTCACACTTATGATCACAATTGCTACTTAGTTGAAGATAAGTTACTATCTGGAGATTGTCTGTTTATTGGTGATGTAGGAAGAATTGATCTAGGAGGAGATTCTCGTGAAAAAACTGAGCTGCTTTACAACAGTTTGAGAAAATTAGAAAAATTACCAGGAGAAACAAAAGTATATCCTAACCACGTTGGAGCAGTTCATGCTATCGATTCCGAAGATACATTTTCTACAATATCTAACGAAATCAAAAATAATGAAGCGCTTCAAGTAAAAGACATAAAAGAGTTTTACACATACATGACAGAAGGTTGGCCTGCTAAACCGAATAATTGGGAAGAAATCATAGCTTATAATTTAAAATAAAGAATGGCCGGGGCCTTTGATTAATTTCTTGCAAGCAATCCAAGAAACCACTCCCAAAATTAACACGATGCCGTAAAAAATCAATCTCCCGATATAATCAAGATCATTTAAAAAGGGATAAGGGAAGCCACAAGAAACGGTTCCACACGGAGTATTATTTCGTAGCTGTAGGAAGAATTCTATCCATATTATGTAAGCGATAAATATTCCACCAAAAACAGGAAGTTCTTTTTTCCAGTTTGTAAACGCTTTGGAGAACAGCATAACTTCAGCAAATAAGAAAACTGAGGTTCCAAAGTGCATGTAGTAATCTTTTAGGACGTGAACCATAGTCCATCCTCCTGGAGCTGAACCAAATCCACCTAGTAATTTGATTATCCAATACAATAAGAAAACAAGAACATTCAAGACCATAGAGCCAGGTAATAAGAAATAGTAAGAATTAAATTTCGAATTCCTTTCATTCTGTAAAGCACAACCAGCTATGATGAAATTAAGCAATAAATTCCAATTTGTTAAGAATTTTAGACCTCCACCCCATGTTCCAGCATTTAGAACATAATTGCCAATAACAATATTCGTTACGAAAAAGTAGAGAGTTAGTCCAAATGCGAGAATTCTAAAATTTCGTCTACTAAGCACAACACACCATAATATTACCTTGAAACCGAGGTATAAAACTATTTGAATTTAGCAAATCCCATTATTCTGGGCGTTGCTTCTAATTGTACAATAAGAGGATTTCTTGTAGAGGACTTGTTTAAAACAATTGGAAAGTCCCAATCAATATGTACACAATCGTTAACTTCAGAGATTCTACCAACAACGAATTGTAAATCACAACAAAGATGTACAACATCGCCTTTCTTCAAATCATTTTTTTGAAATGCAGCCTTATCTAATTCAAATTTTGATTTTGATTCCACTGTAAATCTTTCATTTGAATCTGCTAGAATTGATCCTTTGCCTAACAAATCTTCTCTAAAGGCTCCAGCAGTTCTCATTGCTAATCCAACTCTATCACCAACATTTGCAACATCAACGTCTAAATCCATAACTTGTAAAGAACGAGCAATTGCATTCCCTTCAGAGCCTGCCAAAATTAACTCATCATGCTTATTGACTGTTCCAGACTGTACATGGCCAATAGCGACCAATCCCACGCCTTTAACGGTAAAGGCTTGATCAACAGCCACCACAAAACCATCGTCTTCATTTGGTTTAATTTGGTTCAGAACTTCAATTAGCTTTTCCCTTATCATGATACCATCATTTTCAATAAATTCCCAACCAGAAAGTCCGGCTTGTTGTAGCAACGTTTTTACTTGAGATTCATCGACCCATTCTCCTTCTGAAGGGTTTACAATTATGAGTCCATCTTTTATTCCGGCAGAAGACATAGAAACAATAACCTCACCAAAAGAGCCATCTACTTTGTTAACTTCAATAATTCCAAAATCAGAAACGGTTAACGAAGTAAAAAAAGGCTTAGGCTTATCCGGATAATTATTTGGCCTTAATATTGAAATTGTTGAAAATAGCCCTCCTTCTTTCAAATCTTTGTAAATATAATTATCGACATCTCTAGAATCTGATTTTTTTGCAATTGAACGTGCAACTTCATCACTTCCAACAAATAAAATATTTAGAACACTCATGAACTTATTCTCTCAGCCATATAGTTTAGAACATCCGTAAGGCATTGCTTGTTATTGAAAGAATCTATACCATTCTTTTCTTTAACAAAATCGGAAAGTAGAGGTAAGCATCGAGTTAGTTCGTCAACAATAGTAATGTGAGCTGTTTGGGCCGTTCTTGATAGTGGGTTCAAATCAATAGTGATTACTTTTTTCCCCATTTTTACTAGGGCTTCACAGCGATCACCGTCTTCAAGAGGAACAAGAACAACATCAGCAGAACCGATTCCATCAGAACAACATTTGGCTCGCTCCGAGCTTAATCCAGGAATTCTATCGTCTGCATTTGCACCAAGGGCGTCAACCCCCACTTTTTTCATCATTTTAGTTAATCCAGCCACTCTTTCCTGAGATCTGTGAAAAAGGTTAACTTCAACTTTTGCTCCACTTATTTCAGAAAGTCTTGCAACTTCTCTAGCAGCTAGAGCGACAACATTTCCATTTACAGAAATTACGGGATTTTTAGCTTCAATAAGAGCAGTAGCAGCGGCTTTAATGGCACTCAAGGCAGGTAAACAAGTTTGTTCACCTAATAAATAGTCAAAAGCTTCACCTCTACCATGAGCGATTAATCCTTGCTTAGCTACAAATTCAGAAGCATCAACTAATTTTTCACGGGCCAGAAGGGACTTGTACCTCGGATGGTCCTTTGGAGGTAAAACCATTAATTTACGTTAATCCAGCGTAAAAACAAATTGCACTCAATACAGTAAAAATGACCATAGGAGGAACGATGAGTTTGTCAACAAACCCTCTGTAAATGCCCGAGACAATTATTCCCATTGTTAAAACAAAACCTACGCCCATGGAAACTAGTAAATTTTCAGCATCAGCAGTTGCTAAATCACGATTGTAAATTGCAATAAATCCAAAAGTGAGGGCCAACCCACCTATTACTGTTCTGAGCTGCGCAATAAAACTTCTAAGTGTCTTTTCCTTTTCAGTTGCATCGCTATCAAGAGCACCCAAGGTACCCAATATATCATCATCAAATTTCACAGGTATTGCATTCATTACAACTCCCATAAACGATAAGACTCCACCGACTATTAGTAAAGCTAGGCTTTCTTCCATAACAATCAGGATTTATCCCTTATTTAAAAACTATGAAACGCTTCCAAAATATTTAGAAAGACCTATTCCCGCAGCGTAGCCTACAATTGTCAATAGAATTCCTAAAGTCATTGCATATTCAAAGTCCCAACCACGTCTGAGTAAAACTGGTAATGAAAAAAAGAGCAGCATAGATGGCAAAACTAGCCATAGAATACTTTCGGCAAAGTCTGCAACTTGCGAGCTATCTTTTGTATCGTTATAAAGCCAAATTATTGACATGATGCTTGCTAGAGGTAAAGAAATTACTAATGCACCAAATATAGTTGATTTTTTAGCAATTTCACTTGCAGCTACAATTACGGTTCCTGAAAAGAGTCCTTTGCCTATTAAATTAATCAAATCCATAATTGCAAACAGAATTAATACTATTTAGGAATAACTCAACACTAATTAGCAACTTCAGTCTGAACTACAAACATTATTATCAATTATGTAATCAACAGGCTCGAGAGCCCTCCAAGAATCTTGGCCTCTATCTTTAGGAGAATTTGTATAATGTTGATCTTTAGTGGAAGTATACTCCATTAATTCAGTTATCATTCTCCATCCTATTTGGTCCATAGGAACTAAAGCAGTCCCATTAGGAAAACTTGTTCTTGGTAGAAATGTTTCATAATGTATGGAAGTTACACTTTCATCACCAAATTTATAGCCAACATCGAATCCATGATCTTTTAAAATTCGAAGCGTTTCTTTAGTCGCAGGATCGTCACATTCGAACAAGTAAGTGTATACAATATCATTCCCCTCTTGTCCTTCCTCATCTGAAGATTGTCTTGCATCTAGATAATACCCAGGATCATCCACCACTTCGTCTATGACTGCAATTGCAGCCCAACTCTGAAGCCTTACTCTCTCAGAATATTCCTCAGAAACAGCAGATTCGAATAGTAAACTTACGGAACCGTGAACAGCAAAATGATTTCGATGAATGCTAGAATCTTGAGAACTAGTAGTTGGAGGATAATTGGTAACACTTCCAAATCCCCACTCTTCATTAATAGATTCAATAACATCAGTTTCTAGAACATATGAAGCTGCTAAAACGTCTGGGTGAGTAGCAGGATTTTGAGGAGCCGCAACTTGGAAAATGATACTTCCTGCACCCCCGAATTCATGCATATCAACAGTTACAGATGGATGAACTTTTTGAAATGCTTTCTGCATAATTTTACCCTCAGGCTCTAATAATTTCATGTGGTCTCTGTTAAGGTCAGTACCATTTGCATTTCCCCTTGACCCAGCGTCTCTTCCGTCAGGATTTACCAAAACAAACACGGCAAGATTTATTTTTTCTAAAACGGGATCGACCTCTTCGGGAATTCCTCTAGCAAAGTGCCTAGCTAACAAATATGCAGAATCAACAGAAGCAGGTTCATTACCATGCTGAGCGGCTACGAAGTAAACTGTTGGAATATTAGGATCGTAATCGCCAAACTCCACTAAGAGCAACGGTTGCCCGTTCATACTGTAGCCAACTTCCGTTAAGTTTGTTACTCGAGGACTTTTGCTAAATTCATATGTCCAATTCAGTATATCAGAAGTGGACGTCTGATTCATCGGTATATCATTCCACATGTCCTCCAAAGTTAAATCAAACACATACGGTTCTTCTACAGGTTTATCATCGCCAAAAAGATCAGCTGGCCCGGTACAACCTGACATAGCAAGAGTCAAAACAATGATTAACGAAGCAATAACTCTCATTGAGAAATAAATTCTCCCACGCTTTCAATAACTTTATCATCTGTCAAAGTTCTCATATGACCTAAATCCGTAGTCATCACTAATTTGCTATTTTTAATATCTTCGTGAATTTTTTCGGCAATTTTATGGTTAGCTAGCGCGTCATCCTCTGAATGAATTATTAGGCATTCAGATTCAAGATCTGATGCGAATTTATCTGGCCCGTAGCTAGCAGGGTTTCGACCGTTTTCAGCTTTAAATGAATCGAACATATTTTTAACATAAAAATCTTCAGATAATCCAAAAAGAGAGACAAAATTTCGAAAAATAGGATCAATTGCATACGCAGCTGGACTAATAAGTACAACATTTTTAAAATTTTGACCCATTTTTATGGCGTTTAGTCCCGCAACCGCTCCCATAGAATGGCCAATTATAGCATCGAACGGCCCTTTATCCTTTGATAGGTCGTAAACAATGTCAGAAAATTCAGGCAAGTGACTTCTTTTGGATGAAGATTGACCATGAGCCGGCATATCAACAGCAGTAATGTCAAAATTTTTAGATCTAAAATAACTAATAATTTATGAAATTTACTAGCCCTACTGCTCCATCCGTGAACAAATAGAATTTTAGAACCTTTTCCTTTCATTTTTTAAATTTTAACGGTCTTATTAGCAGTCTCTGAGAAAAAATCCAAAGAGGTATGCTCTTTGTAAAAGTTTTTTTCATCATCTGACATCCTATATTCTAACGGTTTTGTGAAAATACTCCAAAGGAATTTTGTAGTTAACTTAGTTGAAAGTAAGTTAAGTATTTTTACAGAAACTGAAAGCCACTTTGGCAATCTGTAAAATACTTTAGCGCCTTTCTTCTGTGATTCCGTAATTTGGGAGTCGTTCAATTTACTTAATTATGCATTAAGCAACACGCGTAATCATTTCTGGAGTTAGTCCACTGTCAGTTACAGCATAAATCATAACAGCAGCTTTCTCAGGATGATTTCGTATCTTTTTGATAATTAAACGGTTTTCAAACTCTGCAGCCATTCTTCCGACTTCTAGTTGAATTACTAAGTCACAAATAGCTTCAAGCTGGCTATGAATTTTTTGTTCATGGGCGCCTTCAGAAATCGTATACATTACTGTACCACCGTTTGCCTGTGCATATTCTTTAATTGTTCTTACAGCAGATAATACTTCGAGAGGATTGTAGTATTGCAAAAAGAAATCTAAAGAATCTATAACTACACGGAAAGGTGACTCTAACTTAGATATTTCGTAAGTCATATCAGCTACAAAATTAATTTGATCTGAAGTAGAACCATAAGATCCTAAATTCCTTAATTCAGATACAGAAAGCCCTTCTTGTTTGAAACGAGAAGCTTGCAATTCACGAGACAGAACCTTTTCAAAGTATTGAGTTCCTACGTTTACAATACGTAAGTCAGTAGCCCACTTGTATTGTTGAAAGACATCGATAAGTTCATCTGATGTTTCATCTGTAGAAAAATAAACTACGGTTTCAGATCCAACACCTGCCGAAGCAAATTGTTTCGATAATAACTCTTTTCCAGAACCTGAGCTCCCCTCTATCAGTATAGAGCTACCTAATACGACACCTTCTCCATTAATTAATGCCTCGTCTAAACGCTCGATTCCAGTTGAAACTATTTTTTCAGCCATACTTAGTCTCCTATCATTTTATCAGATAGTAAATTTAATGCAGACGATAATTCATCGTCGGTTTGTTCTTTTACAGTCATTAGCATACTGTAAATTTCTTTAATTCTCATAGAATTTCCTAAAACGTTAATAAATTCTCTCAAGACTTTCGGTTCAGAGTAAATGCTGAGTCCATTTACAGAGTCAAACATTACAAAACGCCTTTTTGATTTTAGACGCCTTTCCAAAAGGGTGATATTCAAAAGAATAGATTCTAACATAGTTGGCGATTCAATGAATAAAGTTCGAGCATCAGACGTGTTTCCACCGACAGTCATAGATACAAGATCAACAAAATATAAGTCAGATAAATCAGCCTTAGCTTCTTCTAGTTCGGCTCTGATATGCGAAGAAGGTCTAGAAGTAGTAACGTAGATTCCTCCTAATTTTTTACCAAGCAACACAGAAACTAACTTTACAGTGTCTTCATGAAAATTTTCAGCGCTTAAACTAACACTAGTTAATGTGTCCCCTTGGTTGATACTTTTGATAATAGATTGAGCAGTATCTTTAATGCTCATGTAAACGCTTGGCCTCCATCTTGTCCCCACTTGAGAAGAGGAACAACTGCTAAGCCGACAGGAGTTAACTCAATAAGATGTCTAGCACGAGAATGCTTAGTTCCTCGCATTTTTACAACTTGTAAACTTCTCAACAAATCTCCTTGCCGTATGATGTTACCCATAAGAATTACACCATCAGCAACAGCTTCTTCAACTCCAAAAATAGAGTATGTTTGAGTATTAGAATCAACCACCGTTTCTGAAATGAGCATTGTTGTACATCCGAAAGTACTCAAAAATTGACTCAATCTAAATATAAAATTACGAATACTTCCTTTGTCAGGTAATTGATAACAAATTGCAGTAATAGAGTCGATAACTAGCCTTGTAACACCAAGTTCATCTACAATATCTTCGAATGCACCTAGTAAAGCTTCCATATCTTTTGATGAATAAGTACCATCAAGCCTTTCAACACCTAATCGATCGTTAATAACTGTTAAATCAAAAATATTTAATCGTCCATCTTTAACCAAAGCATCGTCGAAGAATCCATAGGTTTGTAAGTTAGATAACATCTTTGACGAAGGTTCAGTGACCGAGATGTAACAGCACGTTTCTCCATTTTTAGCTCCGTTAATCAAATATTCCATAGCCAAAGTAGTTTTTCCTGAACCTACAGTTCCGGCTAATAATACAATATTTCCAATTGGAAGTCCGCCGTTTAAAATACGGTCTATTCCCTCTATATACGTCACACATTTTTCTCTAGGACGTCCTCCGCGGGGGTCTAGGCTGATTGGTTTTGTTACGTCTTTTTTAGCCATTTAAATCACTCGTCTATGATAAATTGGTCAACAAGGTATTGTCGAACCCTCTTTTTCAATGTTCTCTCTGTAATTCCTTCACTATCAGCATTATCATGCATAATTTGCATTTCTCGCTGAATTTCTACAGGTAATTCAGCCCAATTAACAGGTGGTTTCTTAGGTAAAAGCCCACGAAGATCTTTTGGATTTGCTTGAGCAAATATTTTTTCAAAGCGCTCTCTGACTTGCTTTTCAAAAAATTCGTCTGCTTCCCTTTCAACTTCGTTGTACGCTTTAATTAGTTCTTCTTCAATGATTTGTCCTAAATCTTCGAGGAAAACAC
Source organism: uncultured Thermoplasmata archaeon (assembly GCA_964015055.1). GTDB lineage: Archaea > Thermoplasmatota > Poseidoniia > MGIII > CG-Epi1 > CG-Epi1. The sequence goes on along the minus strand of CAXHBG010000012.1, from coordinate 3,051 downwards.
CTTCTGGTAAATATCGGTGATACCAGCTACCATCCTCATGCAGTGCGTCCATGTGAGTTCGGTTATAAACATCAATAAGCGGAGTTTCATATTCTTCTTTTGCCATTAACTATCCCTAATCTTTCAAACTGGGGGCTTATAAGATACTTAGCCTCGTGATTAAGCGGGCGTAATTTCGTAATCAAGTAGTACAACTTCGACCGAATACTCGACTTCCTCACCGTTATCGGTATGGTTACATCCCAATTGATCATTACTCTCAGCTTCGACATTAATTTCTAAAAAATAAAGTCCCAACCCTGCACCATCTGAATCCAGTTCTTTTTTTATTTCAGATTCAGACATGTTTGTTGCGTTGCCTGAAAAATACAAGGAGGAATTATACCATTCAACTAAAATTTCATGAGATGAACTACCTTGCCCCTGATTCTGCCCACTTGCAGTTCCATTAAAATCATCATGAGTTATAGTTCCAGTAATTGTATCTGGATCAGGCTGGGAAGCTCCTGGAGCAGCACATCCAGCTCCGTTACTAGTTTCGTCCTCACTATAAGTAAGCAAAACTCTAACACCTACAACATTCCTGTTTTCTGAAGTCCATTCAATATTGTTGGTATTTAAATCTACCAAGATAGTCTCGTCATCGTTAATATATTCAGTACCGTTTCCAAGTATTTCATAAGTGATCTCTCCAGAAATAGAATAGTTTCCGATACCGCCTCCATCTTCGGTTGATTCTGGCGCTCCAACTAGATAGACGGCTTCAGCAGCTCCAAACGGAATTAAAATTGCTGCAGCAACTGCGCCATACTGGCTTTTTTTAGGCAATTTGAACCGTCCAAGAGGCGCTATTTTTGGACTTCTAATGTAATTCAGTGTAAAATGCGTAGCAAATGCAGCACCCATTCCTGGAACTGAAGGGAATACTCCGTCGGCTCCATCTAGCCCTAAAACAGTCCAGATGAAAACACCACTAAATGCAGCAGCCATCATTGATACAGAATGAGTTGTGTCGGGCTTGTAACCGGCCCACCTAATAATAAGAAGAGGAACAAAAACACCACCTAGTCCATATACAGCAAAGACAACCAATTGAAAAACAGAATCTCCACCGGGAACATACAATCCACCTACAGATATCAGGGTGGCGAATGCAGCAACAGCAATTGTAACTTGCTTTGTGGTTTTATGATCCTGATTCCATTCAGGTTTAATATCATCTGTAATCGCAGCAGTACAAGCTAAAACTTGGCTATCAGCAGTTGACATTGTAGCAGCAAAGATTGATGCTAAAATCATTCCAACGCCTATTGCAGGCATGGTTTCCATAGCCATCATTGGTAAGCCAAGTTCGGCGTCAAAATCACTTTCAGTAAATAAGACACGACTTGCCAACCCGATAATCAACATCAAAATAATGAAAGGAGTTTGCCAAATGAAAAACCAAATCATAGCTTCTTTTCGATCTTTATCGTCTCCCAAAGTCATAACTCTTGAAACTACTTGAGGTTGTCCTGCAACACTTAATCCGCCTAGAAAGAAAGCAATAATCCATAGGGTTAGACCAAACATCAAATCAGGAGGTAAGAAATTAGTCAAAGCAGGATCTTGCTGATTTAAACCATCTTTAAGCCCAGAAAAACCACCCACTTCTTGAATACTTATCCAACACAAAATAGTTGAACCAACAATCATAACGCAAGATTGAGCGGCATCTGTCCAAATTGAGGCCCTTATTCCTCCAGCATAGCAGTAAGCTACAACTAGTATAAATCCAATTAAAATCCCAACAACTTCTGGCCACCCCATCATCACAAATAATGCTTTTCCACCAGAAGTGAGTTGAGCTGCAGCGTAAACACTCAAAAATAAAACAGACAACGCTCCTGCAAGTTTAGCCTCGGGAGCTCCTGCTTTTTCTGCAACTAGTGAAGATAGCGAGCGAACGCCTCTTTCATTTCCTTCTTTTTGTATAAACTTGTACAGCCACATCCATGCTACAAGCTGCCCGATAGTAGACATGAAAGCCAAAAATGCAACAGGATATCCTAAAGTATAGGTAAAACCAATGAAACCAATGAACATATATCCAGAATTCCAAGTACTGACCGCAGATAAAGCAGCCAACGCTGGACTCATACCTCTTCCAGCAACTAAATAGTCGTCAGTTGTATCTTTTTTCACTCTAACAGAAGCAAGTCCGACTCCTGCAAAAATAGACATAAAAAATATAAACGAAAGTATTACTGCAATATCCATAATTTATCCCGTTACTAGAGGAAGAACATAGTAAATTGCTAAGAATGTTCCTAGTAGTGCTTCACCTACAATACATCCCGTTGCGATCATGTAAGTGTTTAGCAATCTCATGGTCCTTTGTTTCTCACTCAATCCTTCTTTTTCAACAGCTGCATCTAGAAACCGAGCTTCCCAATAATCTCTCAATGCTCCGCCGACAACCATTGGGAGTGTAACCACCATTGGTAAATACATTCCAAGTCCAAAAGCAGTTCCCATTCCAGTAAGCAGTTCCATGAATACTCCAATAACAATTCCAACGGCCAACAATCCCCACGGAGTTTGACCTCCTAGCATAATTTGTGCAAAAGCAGCAAAGGCATTTGCTTGAGGAGCATACAAGATTAAGTCTCCTCTAGCTAAAGCGAGTGAAAGTAAGCCTGCAAAGAGAGCAGCAACAATGGTACCAGGAACAATTCCTACTAATTCAGTTTTCATAATATGCATTGGCCTATTTCCAACGTACAACCCTGGTTTGTAATCACCAATTACAGTACCAGACATTGAGATTGCACCTCCAAAAACGGTTGTTCCTACCAGTGCAAGAATTGCAGTATCGCTTTCGTTTAATCCAATAGCTTTGAAAACTAAAACAAGCATTAACAGGACAATAAAGCTAGTTCCGGACACGGGTTCTATACTAGTTTCACCCATTACTTTAACAGCAATAGCGCCTAATGCAAAAGTAGTCAAACACAGTACTAAAGAGAAGATAAAAGATGCTAAAAATCCAAATTGAGTTGCAAAAGTAAT
>CAXHBG010000011.1:0-27996 GCA_964015055.1 uncultured Thermoplasmata archaeon | reverse complement strand
GAAATTCGGATTTAAATTCTAGTGAAGAGAATAATGAATAGAGATCCAGTAAAAGACATCCACATTAATTCAGAGACTAAATTAAGCGATTTAATTAGTCAATTTGGAGAAGCTGGGGGTTTTGTAGCCTCCAAAGTTTCAACAGCAACTTCAATAGTCAATGATATGGTTTTAGAAGACTGCACGAAATTTGTCTCTTTCCCAGCAGACATAATGGCCACTGGAACTAGGGGACTGATGAATCAGATTGTTGACAATAATATGGCGGACGTAGTTGTAACTACTTGTGGCACTTTAGATCATGATATTGCTCGTGTTTTAGCAGATTACTACCACGGTGATTTTGCAATGGATGATGAACTTCTAAGAGAGGAGGGAGTTAATCGTCTGGGAAATGTTTTAGTTCCAGATGAGTCCTATGGAATTCCAATTGAGAGATGGCTACAGCCAATTTTAGAAGAGTTATATAGTAAGAAAAAGCACTGGGCCCCTTGGGAAATATGGCATGAGTTAGGACTTAAAATTTTAGAGGAAGAACGTGGTTCTGAATCGTTTCTTGGTAAATGTGCAAAGAAAGAAATAAAAGTTTTTGTTCCAGGTCCAACTGATGGGTCCGTTGGCTCACAGTTATGGCTTTTTTGGCAGTCTCACAAAGATTTTACTTTAGATATCTTTGGAGAGGAACACCACTTATCTGACATAGTCCATGAGGCCAAATCCACCGGTGCAGTCATGATCGGAGGAGGAATTTCTAAGCACCATACAATATGGTGGAATCAATTCAGGGATGGGCTAGATTATGCAGTCCAGGTTACTACAGCTCCTGAATGGGATGGCTCACTTAGCGGTGCGCGCGTTCGGGAAGCAGTTTCATGGGGGAAAGTACGTTCTAAAGCAAGAAGAATTACCGTTGAAGGCGATGCTACTGTTCTATTACCTTTAATTTTTGGTCCTTTATTATGAAAGCAATAGTACGTAAAGTATCCTCGTCTTTTGAACATGCATTAGCTAATTTTTTTGGCTCAGGTCCAACTGATTTGAGTGAAGCCTTAGTTCAGCACGACGCATATGTGAGTAAGCTGATTGATTTTGGAGTTTCGGTTAGGTTAATTCCATCTCATTCTGGCTACCCTGATTGTTGCTTTGTGGAAGATCATGCCATAGTTGCAGGAGACTCTGCGTTATTAACAAACGCAGGTCACGATAGCAGGTTGGGTGAACGAAAGGAAATTGAAAATGCTCTTAGTTCAGATTTAAATTTAGAATACATGAGTAAAGGGGCTAGGATGGACGGCGGGGATGTTTTGAAATTTGGAGATAAATTCTTGGTAGGGCATAGCAAGAGAACTAATCGTAAGGGGATTGAAGATTTAGAAAAATTTCTTAGTTCCAGAAATTACGGATTGCATGTGGTTGAAGTTCCACCAGAATCTCTCCACTTGATTTCAGTTTGTACGTCGCCAGTTCCAGGGAAGTTATTGGCACCGAAAGGCTGGTTTAGTGAATCAGATTTCCCCCCAGAAGCTGAAATTATTTGGATTCCTAAAGAAGAAGCATATGCTGCAAATGTTCTTCCGATTGGAGATAAAGTAATGATGGCTAAAGGTTATAATTCAACATTAAAAATATTGCAGAATTTGAATTTGGAAGTGCACGAAATGGAGATGTCCCAGTTTAGAGAGGCAGATGGTTCATTGACGTGTTTATCAGTTTTATATGACTGACTTAATTTCTAATATAATCACGTCTAGGGTATCATTATGGCCATAGAAAGCCCTACACCAATAAAGAAAGCTGAAGGAAAATTAGGGGTGTTAATGCCAGGTCTTGGAGCAGTTAGTACTACATTTATTGCAGGCACCTTAGCAGTTCGTTCTGAGTTATCTACACCTATAGGTTCTTTGACACAGATGGGCTCAATTCGTTTGGGTAAAAGAAATGAAAAGCGTGAGGTACCTATCAAAGATTTTGTCCCCTTAAGTACATTAGACGATTTAGTATTCGGTGGTTGGGATATTTTTGAGGATAATTGCTATGAAGCTGCAATTAATGCGGGAGTTCTCGAAAAAGAATTATTGGACAGCATTAAAGAAGAACTTGAAAAAATCAAACCAATGAAAGCAGTATTTGACAAAAACTTTGTCAAAAAGTTAGATGGTGAGTATGTTAAATCTGAGACGAACCATCGTGATAGAATTAAAGCTCTTAGAAAGGACATTAATAATTTTAGGGAAGAAAATGATCTAGAGAGAGTGGTGATGGTTTGGTGTGGTAGTACTGAAACTTACCAAGATCCTTCGGATAAAATTTACAGTAATCTCTCAGAATTTGAAAAAGCTTTAGATTCAAATGATAAATCAATCGCACCCTCAATATTGTATGCTTATTCAGCCATTAAAGAAGGAGTTCCCTATGCAAATGGTGCACCTAACTTATCTGTAGATTTTCCGGCAATGTTTGAATTATCAGTGAAAGAAGGTGTTCCTATTGCAGGTAAAGATTTTAAAACAGGTCAGACATTAATGAAGACGATTCTTGCACCGGGCTTTAAGGCAAGAGAAATAGGCATTGATGGCTGGTTCTCAACTAATATTTTGGGTAATAGAGACGGAGAAGTGTTAGATGATCCTGAATCGTTCAAAACGAAAGAGGTATCTAAGTTAGGAGTTCTTGAGCAAATATTAGAGCCTGAAAAGAATCCTGAATTGTACGGAGATTTATACCACAAAGTTAGAATTAATTATTATCCACCAAGAGGTGACAACAAAGAAGGTTGGGATAACATAGACATCAAAGGATGGCTGGGATACCCTATGCAGATTAAGGTTGATTTTCTTTGTAGAGATTCAATTTTAGCAGCACCAATTGTTCTAGATTTAGCATTATTTCTCGACTTTGCAAAAAGATCAGGCTTACATGGAATTCAAGAGTGGCTCTCGTTTTATTTTAAGTCACCAATGTGTAAACCAGATTTATATCCAATGCATGATTTATTTTCTCAAAAAGTAAAATTAGAAAACACACTTAGACATCTAATGGGAGAAACAATTATCACCCATCTTGGATTAGACTATTATTATGATGAGGATTAATGGAATCAATAATCGTTACGAGACATGGAGATCCAGATTGTATGGTGCTTCAAGAACTCCCAACACCTTCTCCAGGTTCCGGAGAAATTTGTATAAGAGTTTCTAAGGCTGGCATTAATTTTGCAGATATTCTCGCACGCATGGGTCTTTATCCAGGAGCTCCTAACCCTCCATTTACACCAGGTATGGAAGTTGCAGGAACAGTTCACGAAGTAGGTCCGGATGTTAAAAATTTCAAACCAGGAGATAGAGTAGTAGGTTCAGGCGGTAGCGGTGGTTATTCAACTCACACTATTTCGAAAGCAGCCACAGTTTTTAAAATTCCAGATGAAATTACGTTTGAGATTGCAGCAGCGTTTCCAGCAGTATATTTTACATCATATTTGATGGTTATTCATCCCGGAGCTTTACAACCTGGAGAATCTATTCTGATTCACGGAGCTGCAGGAGGAGTTGGCCTTGCAGCTACAGAATTAGCAAAAATTGCAGGAGCTAAGAATATATTTGGAACTTGTTCTCCGAACAAGCATGATTTTATTTCAGATAATGGAGTCCTTCCTATAGATAAGCATAATTTTTTGGCGGAGATAATGGATTGGACTGAAGGTCAAGGAGTTGATTTAGTTTTAGATCCAATAGGTGGGGAGCACTTAATGCAGTCTTACAGATGTTTGGGTTCAGGAGGTCGTGTTTGTTCATTTGGAATTTCCGACATGGCACCTACTAAGCGTAAAAGCCAATGGGCTCGCTTGAAATCTTGGTTGACATTCCCTAAGTTTGATCCTTTGAAAATGATGTCGAGTAATAGGGGAGTTTTTGGGATCCATCTAGGACGTTGGAAAAATCTAAATCATTTAGAGAAGGCAAAAGAAGATTTACTAAGTTGGATTGGTGAAGGCAAAATTAACCCTCATGTTGATAAAGTATTTTCAAAAGAGCAAGCCTCTGATGCACACCATTATATCCAAGATAGGAAAAACATAGGGAAAATATTGATTGATTTTGATTAATTAAATGCCAAATTTCTTTGGCAATAACTTATATGGTCAAGTTTGGCTAATGACACAATGTCGGAAATAAATGTACGTCTAAAACATAATTTTGAGGATTCCGACAAATTGTTTCGAATTTTATTTGCAGCGATAAAGATAGGTAAACCTGCATCTAAGAGAAAAATTGCAGATGTAGCAGATATCTCATCACAATTGGTTGATTACCATATTGATAAATTAGTTGATAATGGTCAACTAATTAAGGTAAATTCCTTGTATTCGGCTCAGCAGATATTTTCCGATAAAAATATATATAAATATCTTAAAGAGACAGTAATAACGCAGGAATTAATTGAAAAATTGGCATCAGGTATTGATTTTTCACAAGCCATATCTGAAGATAATAAGGTTCTTGAGGAATCTATTTTGACACTGCTAAGATTATTTACAATTGAATTAAAAGAATAGTCCAAATTTTTTTGGCATTCTTTTATATACTTTTAACATAAAATAAATTTATGAGAAGAAGACACATGCTTGGTACTGAAGATAAGACCCTCTGTGGTTGGCCTTTGACTACTGGAGAACTAAAGCAATTAAGAAGTGCAAACAGAATTCATGTAACATGTAAAAGGTGTCTCGAAAAATTAGAATCATATTCGAAAGATGATGGAAATAAGGGTAAGGGTATTTTTTTGGATGGATAAAATAGAAGTATTTGGAAAAGCGTTGAATATGCCTAAAGGTTTATCAGGCTCTAGTACTCCAATTCCGGAACCTTTTGGGGGAATTCCTTCTGGTGTGTTTGCAGTATTTGCAGTTGTCATTCTTACTTTAGCACTTGCATCATACACTCCCGATGATGAAGAAAGTTTTACACCAAATGGTTTGACTTTGTCACAATCAAGCTATCTTGAAAATATATTATCAGATAGATCAAGATCTTCACCAGCATTATCATCTTATGATACTTGTGGATTTCTTGAAATGGATTTGAAAGAGCATTTGAAAGAAGAAATGCGCGTTAATCTTGGTACAGGTTCTTACTATTACGGAGGAAGTTGGCTTGAGGACGATATGATCATGGTAGACGATGCAGTCATGGAGATGGATGGTGCAACATCAACTACCGATTCAACACCTTCTTCAGGAGGTTCTCCAAAAAATTCACCAGGAGCTGAGCAGGGAGTTGATTTTTCAGGTACTAATAATCAAGAACAAGGAGTAGATGAAGCCGATTTTGTTAAAACAGATGGTTCTTTCGTTTATATGATTAACAAAGGTTATTCAGATTATGGTAGATATCCTTCAGGTAAATTACACATTCTTGTTATTCCGGAAGCTGGCAATATCTCTTATCTAACAAATATATCCATTGAAGGCCGTCCTACGGAGATGCTTTTAGTTGATGACACAGCCGTTGTTTATTCTAACGTTCAAATATATAGTTATTATGAAGAAAAACATCCTCTTGATGATGTTGTTAAGAAGAAAAGAAAAGCCCCAATTTCTACTGACAGTTCTGAAGAATCTGAAGATATTATTATGGATTATGACTTCGGCTACTATTATAGAACCACGTCATTCACTAAATTAACAGTTTTAGATTTAACTAATCGAAGCTCACCACAGATTTCTAAGGAATTATACATTGAAGGAGGCTATCAGACAGCACGTGAGTCTGGAGGTACAGTTCGTATGGTCTCATATGGTTGGATGGAAATAGATGGATTAAAGACATGGTTAGATTTTTCAGACTATGGAACATATTGGGAGCTTGATTGGGATAGCTCCAAGAGAGAGCAAATTTGGATGGAAGTAATGAATGAAACAATTGAATACAACGATAAGGTTATTGATCAAACTCCTTTAGATGACCTTTTACCTCGCATCTATGAAAAGTCTGGAGATAATATTACAACACACAAGTATACTGAATCTGGAGATGGTAATTGTCAAAATTTTGCTGCAGCATCAGATAGTACAGGTCAAGGCATTACATCAATTATGACTCTTGATTTATTAGAAGAAAATTTTAGTTTCAATGCAGATCACATTTTGAGTAATTGGGCTACAGTTTATGCTTCAGGAGATGTAATGGTAATGGCTGAAGCTTCCCAAAGTTCATGGTGGTTTTGGGGAGAAGAAGAATCAAATTATCAAGAAATGACAAATCTTCATGTTTTTGATATATCGAATCCTGGTCAAACAGACTACATTGCTAGTGGAAGAATAAATGGTACAATTCAAGATCAGTTTTCCTTGTCTGAGCACGATGGAAATATTCGGGTTTGTTCTACAACTGGGCAATGGGGAAGGTGGTGGATGGACAATCCAGAACCAATGTTAAGTCATGTATTTGTTTTAGGGTTAAATGCAGACGAAACAGAATACCAAGTAATAGGAAAAGTAGGAGATATTGCACCAGATGAAAGTATTTGGTCAGCAAGATTTATTGGAGACAAAGCATACATTGTAACATTTAGAAATATTGATCCATTATGGACTATCGATTTAAGTGAACCAACAAATCCTAGGATAATAGGAGAGTTAAAAATTCCAGGCGTTTCTACATACATTCATCCCGTAGGAGATACACATCTTCTTACAATAGGAATTGCTGGCGATGATGAGGGATTAGACTGGGGGGTTACTCAGATTTCTTTCTTTGATGTTAGTGACTTTTCTAATCCTATTCTTGAAAGCGAATTGAAGCTAAATCCTGCACCTAATGGAGAGAATGGTTGGTCTTATTCGCATAGTGAAGCTACATACGAACATAAAGCATTCCAATATTGGGAAAGTGATGGTTTACTTGCAATTCCAATGTCTACCAGTCGATGGTTTGAAAATTCAATTACTGAAGGTGGTAAGGAATATAATTATTATGGTTATGAATATGTTTCCAAACTAATGTTGATTAACGCTACGCCAGAACAACCGTTGGAAATTTACAATGAAAATATAGACCATTCCTCGTATTATGGTTCAAGATATTCATGGGATAGTCCGGATATCAAACGGAGTATATTTATGGGCGGAGGAGATTACATTTACGCAATAAGTGAAAAAGCAATTACAGCACACAATGTAGCTACTATGGAAAAAACAGGCTCGGCCGAGTTACCTTCAGACAAGAAACCAATCTATGAGCAATATTATTACTATGAAGAAATTGAAGAAGAAACAACTGAAAGAGAAGAAACAAACTCTTAGTTTATCAGCTTATTTAGTTCTGAAATAATTAAAGAGAATGAATTCTCCAATACGTGGGAATCTTCCACTTCAATTAGCTTTAAATTATTTCCAGAACGTTCTATGTAGTCTTTACTAGCACTAATAGGCACAATTTCATCTGTAACTGAGTGTATTATCGAGATAGGAAAATTATTAGGTGCTATTAATTTTTCCGGATTTTCATTTGGTGATTCAGGCAAGTGCAACGCAGGGGCTAGAAGCAACATGCCTTTGATTTGATCAGGTTGTTGTTGAGCTACAAATGCACATGCCAAACCGCCGTAGCTTGATCCTGCAAGAACAACTTCTTCTTTAGAAACAAGCTCATTTAGTATATCTATTCTTTCATTAAGTTCCATATCATTAAAATCAGGTGAAAGAACTTCAATTCCACTTTCTCTTACAGCTGTGACTTTGCTTCCATTTGGACTTCCCCACAATCCATGTGCCCAGATTAACATATTACCCCAAACGCAGTCGATATAATATACAATCCTTATTAGGCATTAATGTCTCCAACATACACAGAATATTTGAGATTGGAAGAATTACTTAAACTTCAGACAGGTGTCGAGGGCGAAAATCGAAATTTATGCAACGATGAGATGCACTTTATCTTAGTACATCAAAATTTTGAGTTGTGGTTCAAGTTAATAATTAGTGAATTGAAATGCACTAGGCGATTATTATCTGATGAGTTTGTAAAGGAAGAAAAATTACCAAGGGCAGTTCACCACATGGATAGAATTATTGAAGTTTTCAAGCTTATGTCTCAGCAATGGAGAGTAATGGAAACCTTAGATCCACAAGATTTTCTTAATTTTAGAGATAGTTTGGGTACAGCTTCTGGTTTTGAATCCATTCAAATGAGGGAAATGGAAGAATTGATGGGACAAAAGTGGGTAGATGGTAAGCTTTTTGGTAAACATTCAAAATCAAAAGAAAAATCTCTTTATGATATCATTTGCGAGTGGCTTTTTAGGACTCCCATTCAAGGTTCTATTGTTAATTCAGGTAATGACAAAGAAGTAGTTGATAGATTTATTGATGATTATGTTGAAGCATTCAGAAAGCAATACACCGGTGAAGATAGCGATGTTAAGGCTTTCTTTGATGGTGATTGGAGCCTAAGGAGGAGACGTGCAGGCTTACTTTTCATAGAATCTTATCGCTCCCTGCCGCTTCTTTCATGGCCTAGAAATTTTATTTCTAAATTAATTGAGTTGGAGCAAGCTATGGTTCTTTGGAGAAGTTCTCATGCAAGGATGGTGGAAAGAATGATAGGCCGAAAAATAGGAACTGGAGGTTCCTCAGGAGTAGATTATTTGGACATGACAACAAAATTCAGAGTTTTTATTGATCTTTGGCTTGTAAGAAGTATACTAGTCAAAAAAGAACGCTTGCCTTCCCTTAAAAACCCTGAATTCTATGAATTTAGAGGCGAATAAATGTTTGAATTAGAAGGTAAAAGAGCACTTGTTTGTGGAGGCACAAGTGGAATTGGCAAAGCAACTGTTGAAGTTCTTAAGAAAAGTGGAGCAACAGTTGTTTCTCTTGCTCGTACAGCCAAAGGTAAGAATGCAATCACTTGTGACCTTGAAGATTTAGACATGTTGACAACTTTAGTCAACAAAGAAATAGATGAAAACGGTAATTTCGAAATACTGATAAACAATTCAGGAGGGCCTCCATCTGGACCGCTTATCGATGCAACTCCTAATGACTTCGATAAGGCATTTCGAAGGCACGTTTTGGCATCCCAAACACTTGTTCAAATTCTTCTGCCGGGTATGATATCTTCTAGTTACGGCAGAATAATAAATATAATTTCAACCTCAGTCAAGGAGCCAATACCCGGCCTTGGTGTAAGCAATACAATAAGGGGTGCAATGGCATCATGGTCAAAGACGTTGTCTAAAGAACTACCTCCCCAAATTACCATTAACAATGTTTTGCCAGGCTTCACAAATACCGAGAGGTTAACGGAATTGAAGAACACTCTCTCTAAGCAAAAAGGAATTAGTCAAGAGAAAGTTGAAGAAGCGTGGTTAAGCTCAGTTCCTGAGGGTCGCTTAGCAGAACCTTCAGAACTTGCAAAAGTTATTGCATTTCTATCATCCCCTTCAGCTAGTTTTGTTAGAGGGACAAGTATTCCAGTTGATGGAGGAAGGACAGGTTCAATATAATGGATTTTGATATTTTTCTTTCTATTTCACAAACACCAGTTGATGGTTTTACGCCTAACGAAAAAACAATGTACACAAACTTTTTTGACCAATTAGAATCTGCAGACAAGTTGGGTTTCGGCACAGCCTGGGTTGCCCAAGCCCATCTATCAACTGAAGTTCAGAAAAAAAATAGTCAACCCGTAGTTCCACATTGGCAAGGTGAAGTTGGGCTTTGTACAGATTTTTTTCAGTTAGCCCATTTAATGTTCGCTAGAACGAAAAATATTCACGTGGGTTCTGCAGTAATGAGTTTATTGACTCATGGTGGGCCTGTCGGAATTGCTGAAAGAGTTGGGGCTTTCTTAGCTCTTCATGGCCTTAACGAGAAAGAGGAGAGGAAATTGAGAATAGGTTTTTCAGCAGGTAGGTTTGAGTTTATGGCTAGACCATACGGTATCGTTCCAAGAGATATTGTTGAGGAAGCTGCTTGGCCTGCTTTAAGAGGTCAGATATTTGCCGAAGCTTCTGAAATTTTCTTAAAATTACTTAACGGGGAAATAGTCAATAGTAAAAATATTAGACAAACAGTTTTGACAAGGTCTAATTTTCGAAGCGAGGAAGATTGGGTACGAGTGCAAGAAGCATTAATGAAGCGAGATTCCATTTCAGAAGTTCCTAATGAAATTCCTATTCCAAATAGATATGTTTTTGAGGATGTCAAGAATATTCCACAGTCTTGGAATAGAGATTTACTAGATTTGATACTAGGCTCTCATGATGGCAATTTACAAAAAGAAGTTAACAAAATTAGCCCCGTTAAAGTCTTCAATTTATCAATTACTCCGCCTGAAGTAATTGAAGCAACACACGATAGGATGTCTAATCATTATAATTCAAGCGGCGGAAATTGGAAGCGAAATTACATGCCTAGAACATTGATGATATTTGTCAATGATGAGCCAAATTTATCTGAGTCAGAAAAGACCGAGGCTGCGAAGCAAGAAGCTAAAAGTTCGTTGAGTTCCTATTGGGGAGCGTTAGAAGGTACAATAGATCCCAATAAAGTCTCAAAAGCAGCAGATAACTCTGTTATTGGCAACGTAGAAGAGGTAGCGCAGCAAATAGCTGAGAGATTTCATCCGGAAGACTGTATCATGACTTGGTTTGATTTCTTTAATCATGATAGTCCAAGAGTGATCAGAAACATGGAAGCTTTCATGAACAAGGTTGTACCTCGTGTCGAGGAACTAATAAAATGAGTCACCCTACAGAAATTAAGGATTTGTACCCGAGCAGCCCGCTAGGGGACACCGAAGGCGACATTCCAACAGGTAGAGATGTAGAATGGGAACCTTTAGTTGATTACAGGAGAAACGGAGTTAGCGAGACTACAATACATGGAGCAGTTGCCTGGTATAGTGGAGGTAAAAATATTCACAGTTTTGGCGGAAATGTTCTTTGTTATGGCCGCTCAATGATGAAGCCATTAATGTTAAAGGTTTTTAGTGAAGAATTATCTGATTTAAATTGGGATCAAAAAGCAATATCAGTAGCGAGTCACAATGGAACCTCTGAGCATGTCAAAGCTGCACAGTCGCTACTTCCACAATCCGATTGGGGATTAATGCAGACACCTTTAGATTTACCGTTAGTTCAATTCGGCAGACAGGTACGAAGAGCAAGACGCTGGTATTCTAACTCATCAGGTCAACATGCAGCCATTCTTTTGGGCTGTAGAAGGAAAGGTTGGAACAGAGCAGGTTACACCTTACCAAGTCATCCATTCTTTTTTGCTTTTTTAGAGGAAATAAGATATTTTTTGGGTAAAGATTGGAATCCTCAGAGGATTGCGCGTGACGGAGATGGTTTTCCTACTTTATCAAATACTGTAAACGAATTGGCTGCATGTTATGCAGGTTTAGCTAAAGAAAAAGATGAAAATTGGATATGGGAAGCAATGGTTACAAATCCAGATTTAGTTGGAGGGTTTAACAGACTAGATACTACAATAATTAAGACATGCAAGGGTAATGTAATTGCAAAGGAAGGCGCAGACGGACTTCTTGGCTTATCTATAATTCATGATGATTATCCCGAAGGGTTGGGTGTCGTTGTAAAAATTGCACACGGTTGGAATCCACAAGCTACATGGTATGTTGCAAGAGGAATTTTGGGTGTTTTAGGCATGGAATTAAGAAACCCTTACCCTCTCAGAAGGCAAAAAGCATTCCTAGTCCCGGGCGTCGTACCTAAAAAATATTTAGAAAAGTTAAAGGATATTCCAACTTGGGATGAATGGGATCCAGATAATGATCGCTGGTATTTCAATCCTGAAGATTATAAGAGTACAGAATGATTAAGGTTCAAAATTACGTAAATGGTAATTTTGTAAGCACTGAAGAAACTATTGAAGATATTAATCCAGCTACAGGGAAAATTATAGCCAATATTCCACGTTCGAAACCAGATGATGTCCAAAAAGCAGTATCGGCTGCAGACGATGCTCGCGATTACTGGAGCAATTTGAATTTAGAAGATAGAAGAGTTTGGTTAGAAAAGATAGCAGATGCATTAGAATCACGTGCAGAAGAGATTGCTAAACTAGAGTCATTAGATACTGGAAAGCCAATTAAGCTTGCAAGGGCGGTAGATGCATCAAGATCTGTTGCTAATTTTCGTTTTTTTGCAGAATTCAGTAAAGACTTTGTTAGTGAAAAGTTCGAGATGGATGATGCAACTAATCATGTAATTTACAAACCGGTGGGAGTGGCAGGTTTGATAACTCCGTGGAACCTTCCCTTGTATCTTCTATCATGGAAAATAGCACCTGCGATTGTTATGGGAAATACAGTAGTTGCAAAACCTTCTGAGCTTACGCCTTTAACAGCAAATCTTCTTGCAGATGTTATTCACGAAATAGGCTTGCCGCAGGGTGTTGTTAACATAGTCCATGGTTTAGGGCATGAAGCTGGTCAAACAATAGTATCACATCCGAAAGTTAATTTGATTTCTTTTACAGGAGGAACAGTTACAGGCAGGAAAGTAGCTGAAACAGCAGCCCCTATGTTCAAAAAATTAAGTTTAGAGTTGGGCGGTAAGAATGCAACAATTGTTTTAGATGATGTAAACATTGATAGAGCTATTCCGGAAATTGCAAGATCTGGTTTTCTTAATCAAGGCCAAGTTTGCTTGTGTGGAAGTCGAATTCTAATTTCACATAAAATTTGGGACGAATTTGTAGAAAAATTTGTAACTTACATTGAGAGCATGAAAGTGGGAGACCCTTCATCAGATGATTCCGATTTAGGGGCTTTAGTATCTTTATCTCATAGAGACAAAGTGGAATCTTATATTCATCTAGCCCAAAGAGAGGGCGGACAAATATTGTGTGGTGGAAAAATACCGAATTTAGATTCTCCATTTGATAAAGGGGCCTTTTTGGAACCAACAGTAGTATCAAATCTTGATTATCAGAGCAGAACTTCTAATGAGGAAATATTTGGTCCCGTTGTTACTCTGCACCAATTTAAAACAGATGATGAAGCCATTGAAATAGCAAATTGTACAGATTATGGGCTAGCAGGGTCGGTCTGGACTTCAGATTCCACAAGAGGAAAAGAATTAGCTGAAAAGATCGAAACAGGGATGGTTTGGGTCAATACTTGGCTTCATCGAGATTTACGAGTTCCATTCGGTGGTGTAAAGGATAGTGGTGTTGGAACAGAAGGAGGACGTTGGAGCCTAAGTTTTTTCTCACAGCCTGTAAATATTTGCGTCAAAGAGTAAATAATTTACATAAATGATATCAAAAGCAAATTTTAAACTATCTTCATTTCGCCTACCGTATCATCTTAGAAACCCACATGCCCAATCAATTTATGCGGGTATTTTTCTTAAAGGAGAGAAGATAAATTATCGTAGAAAAAGGCTTAAAACTCCAGATGACGATTTTTTCGATGTTGATATTGTTGATGGTAAAGGTCCAGCAGTAATAGCGTGTCATGGTTTTGAAGGGAGCTCAAACTCAACTCACATTACTAGATTAATGACTATAATTCAAAGATTAGGCTGGTGCGGTTATGCAATTAATTATCGTTCATGCTCTGGAGTTATTAATGATACATTTTACACATATAATGCAGGAAAAACTGAAGATTTAGAACAATTAATATGGCATGTACACAACGAGGATCAAAATCGGCCTATTTTTTTAGTAGGTTATAGTTTTGGAGCTAATATTTTAGCTAATTGCATTTCGAGGCCTAAATCTAATTTGCCAAGAATATTAGCTTCAGCATTAATTTCAGGTAATTATAGAATTGAACCTGGAGTTACAGCTATGGCTAAGGGCTTTTCAAGAGTGTATGAGCAATCTTTTGTGTCTTCACTCATAGAAAAATATAAACTTAAGAAAGCAAAATTTCCTGATGAAGTAGATTACGATGCTTTCTTTAAATCTAAGACCTTGTATGAATTAGATGAAAAAATAACAGCACCATATTTTAATTTTCCTGACGCCTCAAGTTTCTATGAAGAAATTAGCTCAGCAAAATATTTGACAAACATAGATCACCCCACTTTCATGTTGAATAGTCTTGATGATCCACTGTCGCCTCCAGATTGCTTTCCTTCTGATAAGGAATTATCCTCTCCTTTTCTAAATTTTTTTACAACAGAAAAAGGTGGACATGTGGCTTTTGTTTCCAGGGATACATCCTATTGGTTAGAAAAGCAAATATTACGTTGGTTTTTGTTCAATATCAACTAAGCTAATTGTCTTATAACTGGGTTTAATTGTAGAAACATGCCTAAAGGGGAAATTGTAATGGGAGCCCTAGCACCACATCCTCCGCACCTTGTTTATGCTGAGAATCCACCTCAAAACGAAGCTACCGCAGAAGGTGGATGGGAAGAACTTCGTTGGGGATATGAAAGATTAAGGGATAGTTTATCTGAAAAAGACTACGATGTTATAATAATTCACACGCCCCACTGGGCTACATTTGTAGGTACTCATTTCCTAGGAGTTGAGAAATTCAAATCACTATCAGTAGATCCTATTTTTCCAAACATATTTAGATATAATTATGACTTAACTGTAGATGTTGAATTGTCTAAGGCCATTCACGATAGTGCGGCAGAAGAAGGCCTATTAGTGAAGATGATGGAAAATCCAGATTTTAGAATAGATTATGGTACTATAACCAGCGGTCACTTAGTCAATCCGAAGTGGGATAAACCGATAGTTTGCATTTCGTCAAATCGTTCGAAATTCTATTTTAATTCTGAATTAATGCAGGCCAATATGATAAAATTAGGAAAAGCAACTCGAAGAGCTGTTGAAGCTTCAGGTAAGAAAGCCTTACTACTTTCAAGTAATTCATTATCCCATCGACATTTTACTACTGAGCCTGAAATTCCTGAAGACATGAGTAAGGAGCACATTACTAATCATAATCAATATCTTTGGGATATGAAAATGATAAATCTAATGAAAGAAGGTAAAACTAAAGAATTAATTGATTTGATGCCTGATTTCACTGAGCAAACCGTAGCGGAAACTGAAGCGGGTTGTTTAACTTGGTTAATGAGTGCATTAGATTTTCCAGATTACAAGGCTACAGTACATGCCTATGGAACTGTAATTGGCACTGGCAATGCAATAATCGGTTGGGATCCTAAAAAGGCCAAGATATGAGAGATGATAACGTCTGTAAAGGAATTCTAGTTCCGGGCTTACCTCACCCACTTCTTTGCCCTGAAAAAAATGAAGGATGGCAAAGAGTTCGTGATGCTTATGAAAAAGCTAGGGTAGAACTTGAAGAAAGTGGAGCTGAAATTTTAATACTATACAGTACTTTTTGGCCTTCTATTTTAGGCCACCAAATTCAAGCATATCCTGAACCTGAATGGACCTATGTCGATGAAGAATTTCACGATTTGGGCAGTATAAATTATAAATTTCGCATGGATCCGGAATTTGCAGAATTAGCTGTAACTAAGTGTAAAGAACGTGGTTTACATGCCCGTACAGTTTCTTATTATGGATTTCCAATAGATACTGGCTCAATTGTAGCTCTTAAATTATTAAATCCAGAAAATAAATTACCTGCCATAATTGTATCAAGTAATATGTATGCAAATCGGGCAGAGAGTATAGTTTTAGGCAAATCAGTGCGAGATGCTATTGATGCTAGTGGCAAAAAAGCTGCAGTAGTTGTTGTTTCAGCTTTGTCAAATAGGTTACATACTATAGAGATAGACCCTAAGGAAGATAGAATTCATTCACTCAAAGATCATGAATGGAATTCAAAATTCCTTGAATATTTAGAAAAAGGAAGGTTAGAAGATGTTTCCCAGTTATCCAGACAATTCCATAATGAAGCAAGGGTTCCAAAAGTTGTAAGTTTTAAACCATTTTGGATTATGGCCTCTATTATGGGTCAAAATAACTTATATGACGGGAATGTTTTAGCTTATGAGCCCATCTGTGGAACAGGTGCAGCAGTTGTAACATTAACCCCAGCAGAAGATACTGCAGGAGATCTCGAGTACGACGAAGACGATCCTGAATTCTATAAAGGAGACAGGGAAGTTTTAGATTTCTATGACCAACCTGGAATGGGTCCATTAGAGGAAAGAGATGGCGATTAATACAGACAAAGCTGCAAAACCAGTGGGTAAATATGTTCACGCTAAAGAAGCTGGTGATTTAGTGTTTCTATCAGGAGTTGGTCCAAGGCATCCTGAGACTGACGAAATTCCAGTGGGAATCGATGTCCAAACACATGCAGTTGTTAGTAATGTAAAAGCTATGTTGGAAGCTGCTAATTTGTCTATGTCAAACGTAGTAGATATAATGGTTTTTTTAACGAATATGAAGGATGATTTTTCGAGGTTTAATCAAATTTATGCGGAATATCTTGACGGATTTGAAGTTACTAGAACTACCATTGAAGTAGGCTCTTTACCTACTCCTATTTCAGTAGAATTTAAGGTGGTCGCACAAAAATGAAATTTGTATTTTTTTCTATCACAGAACATCCATGGGGCAGAGAAATGCTTTTCCAGTTAATAGATTCAGGCTTTATTCCTTCATTGATAATTGAGGAGAAATCAGAAGGCGGGAATACAGAGAGGGAAAAATTTGAGTTTAGACTCGGCTCCAATCCACTAGCCCCAACTATGAAATCACAAATTGAAAAGCACAACATTCCCTTTGTGCAGGTGCCAATTCACAATGATGAGCATTGTATGGAGCACATTGAAAATGTTGATCCAGACTTGATTGTATTTGGTGGTACTAGAATAATTAGAGGTAAAATATTGGAATATGGTGGAAACAAAGGCGGCGTCTTAAACTCACATCCAGGATTGTTGCCTGAGTGCAGAGGTTCAGCATCTCCAGCTTGGAGCGTTCATGAAGGAATAAAAATAGGTAGCAGTTGTCATTTCTGCTCTACTGACATTGATGCAGGAGATTTGGTTGGTAAGAGAGAAATCGAAGTTAAAAGAGGAGATGATTACCATGATTTATGCTACAAAACTTCAGCCGTGGCTTCAAATTTGATGGTGGAAGCTGTCAGAGCTTTTACACATAATAAATTAGATGGCTTACGGATTCCTCAAGGTGAAAGTC
The DNA here is from genome assembly GCA_964015055.1 of uncultured Thermoplasmata archaeon. Lineage (GTDB taxonomy): Archaea > Thermoplasmatota > Poseidoniia > MGIII > CG-Epi1 > CG-Epi1. The sequence goes on along the minus strand of CAXHBG010000011.1, from coordinate 10,868 downwards.
CTAATCCAGTTTTCAGATATGATCCAGAAGTTGAAAAGAAAGCCATAAAGATGCTTGAAAATCAAGAATACGAGCATTATGTAGACTGAACAAATTTTATTTATGGGGTTAAAATCGTAATATATGGCATTTTTACGTCTATTTGGTTTATATTTTCTGCTAACGCTGTTAATGATGATAGTAGGGTTTATTGCAGCAGGCTCATCTTACGGCATAGTTATTTTCTCAGTAATAGCAATTGCAATTAATTTATTTTCATATTTTTTCAGTGATTCTATTGTTTTAAGGGCATATGGAGCTAAAGTAATAGAAAGAAACGATAATCCAAGGCTTTTTGGCATTGTTAAAAAAATAGCAGATTTAAACGGTTTGCCGATGCCAAGGGTAGCAATAGTTCCTTCAGGTACACCCAATGCGTTTGCAACAGGTAGAAATCCAAAAAATGCAGTGGTTGCAGCTACTACAGGGATAATGTCAGTCCTTGATGACAATGAGTTAGAAGGAGTCATGGCTCATGAAATGGCTCATGTAAAAAATAGAGATACATTAGTTATGTGTGTTGCAGCTACAATTGCAGGGTTCATATCTTTTGCAGCTAGAATGATGTGGTGGAACAGTATGTTCGGTGGACGAAACCGAAATGTTCACCCAGGGATAATGATTCTAGTAGCCATCACTGCACCCTTGGCCGCATTCTTACTCCAGATGGCCGTATCTCGTTCAAGGGAGTATCACGCTGATGCGACTGCAGCTAAATTGACTAACAAACCATGGGCTTTGATTAGCGCATTGAAGAAATTAGAAAGGGGAAATATTAGAGCGCCATTGGATTGCGGTTCGCCCAGTAATGCAGCAATGTGCATTGTAAATCCATTAAGAGGTGGAGAATTTTTCATCAACATGTTCTCAACACACCCTCCAATGGAAAAGAGAATTGAAGAGTTGGAAAAATTGTGAAACAAGCATCTTTGGTTATAATTGGAGATGAAATCCTCTCAGGACGCACAGAAGATAAAAATTTAGCATATTTGGCCAAGTGGCTTGGTAAATTAGGTATTTCATTGTCTGAGGTTAGAGTTGTTTTAGACGATGAGGAGGCTATAATTGGTGCATTAAATTCGTTAAGAAAAAAATACGATTATGTCTTCACAACTGGAGGTATAGGTCCAACACATGACGATATTACAACAGAATGTGTTGCTAAAGCATTCGGCGTTAAAGCTAAAATTGATGATGATGCATTGGAAAAGATGAAGGAATTTCTTGACGGTAAGGAATTAACGGAACCTTTACTAAAAATGCTTCATATTCCCGAGGGCGGAGAATTAATTTACAGTCCAGCAACCAAGGCTCCAGGTTATAAAATTGAAAATGTGTTTGTTATGGCAGGTATTCCAAAAATAATGCAAGGAATGCTAGAGGGAATGTATGACTATCTTGAGGCTGGAGATGTTGTTAAATCAAGATCATACGACATTATGGTTGGAGAAAGTTTTTTTGCAGAAGAATTAACAGTAATTCAAGAGCAATTTTCAAACGTATCAGTAGGCAGTTATCCCTTCTCCAGAGATGGAGTTTATGGTGCTACCATAGTTTTGAGATCATCGAACGACAGTGATCTTAATTCTTGCGAAAGACTTGTAAAAGAGCTAATTAGTAAATTCTAATTTATTCTTCTTCTGAATTGTCTTCATCTTCATTATCAGAAGTTGTTGCCATCATAGGTGCATCATATTTTTCCTTTTCATCAGGAATTTTATTTTCATGATCATTTGTTTTATCTTCGGCTAGACCTGCTTGTCTAGCCCAAAGAACTAAAATACTTGGTAGAACCCAAACAGATGATAAGAATGAAAATAAAATTGTTAATGCAGTAATTGTACCAAACTGCTGCATTGGAACTAATATTGATTGAGATAGTACACCAAAAGACAGAACAGTAGTCATCGCAGCACCAAATAGTGAGAATCCAGTGTTTTTCACTGTATTATTAATCGCATTTTCCAAAGAGTGATGCTCTTCTAGTTCTTCAATAAACCTATGGGATATGTGTATTGCATATGTAACACCTAATCCAATTGTTAATGCCCCAATTAAAGTAGTCATAACATTAAGACTATATCCAATAACAACCATTGTTCCTAGAATCCAAGTTAAAACAAGAAGTACAGGAATAATCGTCAACAGCCCCAATAATGGTTGTCCGTCATTCATCCAAAAAACAGCTGTCAAAACGATAAAAGATAAGATAATGGTGTAAATTATAGACTGAATCATAGTTGACGTAATCGTGTCCATGACAACAACAAATACAGGCGGTTGGCCTGTTGCGACTGCATTTATTTTACTGCTAGATTCGATTGCCTCCAAAGGTTTAATGTCTTCGTTAAGCTCATCGCTAACTTCTATGTAATAGATATTTTTCGATTTAGTTGTTACCATAATGTAAGTTACTGTAAATTCATTTGTGTTTTCATCAAGATAAATAAGATTCTGAATCATATCAGGTTGGTTGGTAAACATCCAATCCAATAATTCTCTAAGTTCAGCATCCGTGTCTGCAATTCCATCTCCATCCTTGTCAGTTTCGTTGAGCAATTCAGCAAATGTTTGATTCATCATTGCAGCATATTGCATTGCAACTAGTGGAGATAAAAGCTCATTTGGATCTTCAGTTACATAGATCCTTCCATTATCATCAGGTTGATTAGTCAGCAATTCAGCTTGAGTTTGCTGCATAGCCTTGAATACTTCAGTAGTCGCGATATTTTCACCACTTATATATATGAAAGAAAATTCTCCAGCTGTCGCTCCAAAATTGTCCTGATAGTAGTTAAATTGTTTTACAATTTCGACTTCTTCAGGTAAGAAATCTTCTGCATTAAATTCAGACGATATTTGGCTTCCCCCATATCCTGCGATCAATGTTACTGCCAAGAAGAATGCAAGCGTTTTTTCGGGGTATTTTAAAGCCAGAATAGAACCAATGCTCATAAATTTATCAGATAAAGCATTACTTTCATTACCTATTTTTTTAGCTTTAATTACGTTTAAGTTTGTTTCAGATAAGATGCTTATTCCTTTACTATCGTAATATCTAGCAATCATTAATCTACAAGCAGGTAAGAATGTTACAAATATTATAAACGCAGATAGTATTCCTAGGCCTGTCTGAATACCAAACTCTTTAATCGGAGTTATTTCAGAAGATATGTTTGAGAAAAACCCTATCATAGTTGTTATTGTCGCAAACAGTAGAGCAGAACCAACTGAAATTATGGAAGTTTTATTGGCTTTGTCGATATCTCCATGCTCTACAACCTCCTCTCTAAATCGCATCGTGAGGTGTATTCCATAGTCAACACCTAACCCGATTAGTAATATTGGGATAATAACAATGAAAAAGCTTGGTTCAAAATCTAACATTACTCCGAATGCAAAGGTCCATATTATCGAAATAACTAAAGACAAAAGGGTAAGTGCCATATCGGTTCCTGATCTAAAAGTTAACCATAATACAAGTAGAATGAATCCAAAAACAAACATTCCCAGTCTGTTATTTACATCGTTTTCAAAGTCTGTATTTACTTCGGCATCTATTGCACCTTGACCGAGGGAATAAGCTGACGTAGTTTTCAGCTCGTTTTCACGGTAATGCAATGTAATACCACCCATTAAATTTTCAACTTTGGATATCCGTTCCAAGGCCTGAACCGAGTTTTCGTTTTCCCGATTACTGTTATCGAATGTAAATAGCAAAATAGTTGATTTGGCAGAGGCATTTCCGTCAAATTCACCCAGCATTGGAGAAATTACGCTTGAAAAATTAGAGTCATTTAAAGCGCCTTTCAGTGCACCCTTGATTTCCTCGTCGGTTTTTGATTTGTAAAAATCTCGTAACGTGTCTAAATTCTCTGAACTTTTGTTAAACACAACGGCTAACAAATTAGGTAGTGAAACAATGCTATTGCTTTTATTACCAGAATCGATTAGACTCTCAGAAATTAGTTTAGCATCATCACTAAATTTATAATCCTCGCTTTCGTTTGTAAATGCAATTTGTAAATTAAGTATATCTACAAATGAGGAACTGGTTACAATATCTCTCGATTTAATCAATGTCACAACGGGATATTCAGTCTGGAATTTTTCACCGATGTCAGTAAGTGCATCTACAGTTTCATTTTCAGGAATGAATCCGGCCTGACTTGGATCCCCCGGCGCAGGCGCAGTTGCTAAAACCCAAAACATTAAGATAGTGATAACTAAAATTACACCTATTACTGAAAGCGGACTTCGATTTACTTGTTTGGCGATAACGTCCAATTGTTTCATTTATTATACCTTACATATTAGTTTAAATAATTAGTGACTACGTTAATAATTCGTAAGCATCCAAATCGGACTATCTTTCAATCGATCTAACTAGGTTTCCTAAGTTCATATTTCTTAGTCTAACCCAAGAAGGAATAGTTGCAGATACACTTAAGAAAATCACGCTAAAAATCATAACAATTGGCAATCCAATTGGAAAGTAAGTTGGCACGAAATATATTTCATACGTAAATGTTTGTAGAAGCCATACTGCAATAGGATATCCCATAATTATTCCTGATATTCCGGCTATTGTTCCCATCACTAAGTTTTCTACTGAAGTAGCTTTACTTAGTATTACATCGCTGGTACCTAATGTTTTTAACGTTGCCATTTCCCTTTCTCTCTCTAGCATATTTATAGTCGCTGTATTCGCAATAATTAAAAAGGCCATTACTGCCGCTAAGCCATAGTACAGATTAATGAAGAATGTGAATACTTTCATTAGTTTATCCACCTGGTCTTTAAGTTCATCCTTAGCAATTACAGCTACAATATATTCCGGAGATTCGTTATTTAGCCGCGTTGCATCTCCAGTAAGGTAAACTCCACTGATTGGTTCCAAAGGTAAATCGGGTAGTTTCTCAATTTCGGTTTCATTTAATACAGTAGAGTTAACAGCTAAAGACTTTATTTCTTTTTCCCATTCGTGCAGCCATATTTGTAATCCTTCAAGACTCATAAAACAACCTCCTAGAATTTGAGTATGAATTGCAGCAACAGTAAGATTTTTCTTCTGCCCTAGAAGAGAGGCTTCAAAATTATCATTCACTTTCAGGTTGTTTCTTAATGCAAATAGTGAATCAATAATTATTTCCTCTTCACTAGTGAATTTCTCAAATTTTGTTTCTGTAGGTAGGCTAAAAACGTCGCCGTAATTAGACCCAATTACAACAAGCCTTTCATTATATGCGCTAATTTCCCATGATAAGACTGGGCTCGCGCTGCTTATGTAGCTCCGATTTTCTAAGTCATAAATAGTTAAATTTTGCTCCTGAAAAGAGTCAAACACAGCAGTACCATCCCAGCCAGGCAGATCAAAGCTAGCCTCTACTGCGTTTTCTGTACTTGATAGAATAACACCCAGTGCAAACGGAGTAACTAGTGCAAGCGAAAGACCAATAGTTGTTAGAACAGTTCTAGTTCTATTTCTTGAAAAATTCCGAAACGCTAGTCTTAAAGACAATGTTAATTTCGAACTAATTTCAGTCGCTCTGGAACCCTTAAAGCTTGGAATGTCAGGAGACATAGAATCGGTTATAGCTATATTTGCAGCTTTTCTAACTGGCAGAATGATGAATAACAAGCTCGAAAACATACTCAAGATTATTCCAAATAATATTAATATTGGTGACAATCCGTAAACAATTCCGGGTATTTCTGTTGCTAGCGAATATTGGTATGTAATATACACTGAAATAGCGAAGCCTGCTATAATCCCGCCTATTGAGCCTGCTATTCCGATGAATAGGCCGTACCATGTATAAAATTTCATTATTTCATTCGAAGTCATGCCTGCTGCCCGCATTACTCCAATTTGTTTTTTTTGCGACTGAACTATTCTGTAAAGATTTAAAGAAATAGTACACCCCGCAATTAGCAACCAAACGCCAGCAAGTTTCGGAGTTACTTGTTTAACACCTTTTTGGTCGTTATTTAAAATCATATAAGACTCCATATTCTCTTTTTCATAAGATGAAACTATTACATTTTCCAATGGTGTACCGGTGAATAATTCGTTTACATTACTATTTGATTGAATGCTAACTTGGTTGATCATGCCGTCAAACCCAGTTATATTTTGCAAAACTGGTAAATTTACAAACATTACTCCGATTGTTGATTGTCTCGGAACGAAAACTCCTTGATTACCAGTTATTAAGAAATATTCAGCAGATACAGCTACACCCACAATTTCGACTGTAACGTTTACAGTTTCAAATTCAATTGCTTCCTGGTCAATTTTAACGATTGAAAGATTAAATGTATCGCCCAGCCCGTATCCGTGGTATTTTTCGAAACGCGACTCAACAATAACTGGAATATTACCATTTTTTGATTCGGTTGACAAATCGCCACCGTCCGTAATTCGTAGTTTATTAATTTTCTGCTCTTCTGGTAGCCCAAGAATTTCAATAATTATGGGTCCATTCTCACCTTCAGATTTACCATAAAGATGTAGTCTAGGCTGAAGCACGTCAATTTGAGGTAAAATCTCACTTATGCTACCATCATCATCATTTTCTCTACTATATTCAACAATTTCATCAAGAGTAGGTACAGGAATCGGTTGTAAATTTACCCAAGAATCTCCTAAGTTTAGTTCCTCGTATTGAGAGTCCACTGTCTCCTTAATATTATCAGAAACCTGAAAGAAGGTAATAAATCCTCCAATTCCCATTGAAATAATAATAATGGAGACTGCGATTTTTGGTAATTCAGAGTATAAATCTCGTTGAAATTTCTTGAATATGATGCTCATTTAATTTTAGCTAGTTTCCCTTCGTTTAGCTCATAGGCTCTATCTGCAATTTCAAGATAATCGTTGTCGTGCGTTGCAATAATAATAGTTGCATCATTTGATATTTCTTTGAAAAGGTTTCTTACGGATTGTGAATTATTCTTATCTAGATTTCCAGTCGGTTCATCTGCCACAATAAGTGCAGGACTTTTTGCCATAGCTCTTGCTATTGCAACTCTTTGCTGTTCTCCGCCAGAAAGTTGGGCTGGAAAACGCTGTGATTTATCCTCAAGACCGACCTTATCTAAAATTATTTTGGCATAGTCCAATTTTTCTCCTTTTAGTTCTAATCCTAATGATGCATTTTCCATAACAGTTAGGTTTGGTAATAAATTATAAAATTGGAATATATATCCTACTGAATCTCTTCTGTATTCAGTTAATTCCAAATCACTCATCTCAGACAGATTTTTTCCAAGTACCAATATTTCTCCACTATTTGCAGTATCTATCCCTGCAATCAAATTCAAAAGTGTTGTTTTTCCACTTCCGGAAGGGCCGAGTAAAACAATCAATTCGCCTTTTGATATGTCTAGATCAATACCAGTAAGCACATTAGTAGTATCGTACGATTTTACAACTCCAGACAGAGTCACTAACTTTTCCATGATTTACTGTAGAATATGGTATAATAAATGAATTATCTAATGCCTACAGCTAAGTTAGATTTCCTATGTTCTCTACGACACTTTTCAATTCAGTTATACTTTTTGCAATAGAGCGATTAACTTTCAAAATATCATCACGCTCTTTCTGAAGTTTTTTTGCTTGTATAAATAATCCTTCCATAAGTGCCCTTATTGTATTTCCAGTCTCGTCACAGGAAGGGCAAAAGTCAAATAATTCTCTATCAGTTTTGAATACCTCACGCCTAACATAGTCTTCAAGTGTTGTTAGTTCCATACTTTCTCAAAGGTCGGAGTTTAATACTTCTTTGCTTCTATATTTTTAAGTATATGATTGTATTACTTAACTCCAGTGGAAGAGCCAAATTTTTTAGCTAAAAAAAATGCACATGAGAGAGATTCTCATATCTCATTTGAAGAAGGTCCTCACATATACACAATAGATGGAGATTCAGATTATATGTCTGTTACATCTTGGAATAGTACACATTTTCCTAAATTTGATTCTGACTCAGTTATAACTAAGATGATGGCTTCTCCTCGCTGGCCCAATAGTCCTTATTTCGGAATGACTAGAGAAGAAATAAAAATGAAGTGGAAAAATGATGGTATTGTAGCTTCAGAAGCAGGTACTAAGATGCATTACAATATTGAATGTTTTTATAATGGAATAGATGTCGAGGATGATGGGAGTCTCGAGTGGAAATATTTTAAGCAATTTAATGATTCGTTAGAGAATAAGCTAACTCCATATCGAACGGAATGGATGGTTTGGGATAGAGAGCTCCGGCTTGCAGGGTCAGTAGATATGCTTTTTGAAAACCCAGATGGTACCTTGCAAATTTATGACTGGAAAAGATCAAAAAAAGTGGTCAAAGAGAATAGATGGGCTTCTGCAATTGTAGACTGTATTTCCCATCTACCAGACGCTAATTTTTGGAAATATTCATTGCAATTAAACACTTACAAATGGATTTTAGAAAAAAATTATGATAAAAAAGTTAGCAATATGTTTTTGGTTTGGCTTCATCCTGACAATCCGGGCAATTCTTTTTTGACATATGAAGTAGATTCTTTACCAAAAGAAATGGAAGATTTGATTGCATTAAGATTAAGTCACACAAATTCAGGTGAAACTTCAAATCCTTTCATTGACACATCAACGATGACTTCAGTTGAAGCATCAGAGACAGTTGATAAATTAGTAGAACTTAAGAACAAAAAGAAAGAATTAATTTCAGATATGGACGCCATGCTTGACACTCTTGAAAATAAATTAGTAAATTATTCCAAAGAATCGGGCCATAATTCAATAAGTGGTAAGGATTACAAAGTAACATTTAGAGAAGATTCGAATTTTAAAATGCCCGAAAAGAAAGATTTAAGAAGATATGAGTTAGAAACTACACTTAAAGAGCTAGAATTATGGTCTAATATTCAGGAAATGTCTGCATTTAAACTTAAATCGTTGTTGAAATCAGATGATTTGTCTCCAGAGCATAAATTATCAATTTTAGAATACATGGATGAAGAGACAAAAACTAAACTTAGTTTGAAGAAGTTGTGATTAATATATTTTACTAAAAAACCACCTTCCTATACCATCGGCGTCATCCGAGGTTTGAAAATCACTGATGTAAGCAGGATATGTTGCATCATATGTTTTTTTCGAAGAAGGCTCAGGCTTATCTATTATCTCCATATTTTTAACATAATATAATTTTGCAGCTTCAGCTAATATCTTGGGAATAATCATTAGTGTACGAAGAGGGTATTTCATGACCAGCTTGATTAAATTATATTTAGTTATTTTTTTACTATTCCCTGATATTCTTGCATAGAAAAAATTTTTTTTGTCTTTTGAAACATTTATTCTTACATCAAGTTTTTCTTTTAATTTAGAAAAATGGAAGTTATAATCGCCTTCGACTTCATTAAAGGGTGAAACGTGAAATTCTTTAGGGACTAAGTACTCAGTTCCAACTTTAGATTTTTTTCCTTTATCCAGAATATATAGATGACCTTCACCAAAAGTATTGTGAACCTCAGCAACATGATAAACAATTTTATTTTCAGAATCCAAACAGTAGTAAAATATTACAGGATTAAATGTATGTTTAAAGACTCTTAATGTAGTTATCATTCTTACTGTAGAATATTTTTCATTGTGTCCAAATTTAATTAACCATTTCTTTAGCTTTTGCTTTATGCTTCCCTCACCAGATCCTAAGTGGTCGGAATCGTACAATGTAAATACAGATCCTCTGTTATATCCAAAAAACCTTACTTCCTTGTTTAATAAATCCAGTTCATCTAAGTCTATTACAAAAGTATAGATTGGGAAAGAAAATTTATGTTTTACAGGTTTTGTTCTCGCATGAGTTATCGCACCTTCATATATTCTAGATTTAAGATTCATAATTCACAGCCTAATTTTTCTGCAACTCTTACGGCCGAAAGTACTGCATCCTCATGAAATCCATATCTGCAATAGCTGCCACAAAAGTACAAATTATTTGAACCATTTACATTTATTATATCTTCCTGAGTAGATAGTGACTGGTGAGTGTATTTTGGATGCGTATACATAGTTTCATAGAGTATTTTGTTTTTGGGTATATCTCTATTAGGATTGAGAGTAACAAGATAATCGTTTTTAGTGTTTAAGCCTTGGAGTCTGTTCATGTAATAGGTAACAGATACGTCATCTTGGTCCTTGCTGTTTCGATTTTTAACATAATTCCAACAAGCCCATGCAGATCTAGAAGGTGGCATAATTGATATGTCAGTGTGCAATATAGTTTTATTTTTTGAATATTCCCAAGGTTGCAATATTTTCACTTCTTGTTCAGTCATATCTTTTATCATACGGAACGTTTGATCTGCGTGAGATGCACATACCACTTTATCAAAAGATAATTTTTCTCCATTATCTAGACAAACCAGCACGCCATTTGCCTTACGAATTACTGTTTTAACACCATTTCCTTTAATAATCTCTCCACTAAAATCATCTAGTATTCTTTGAACATAGGTATAGCTTCCACCGAGGACAGTATGCCATTGGGGCGCATTGTTTAGGTCTAAGATTCCATGGTTATCAAAAAATTTAAGAAACATTTTTACGGGAAAATTAGCGATTTCTTTTCTTGATCCGGACCAAACAGCAGCACCCATCGGGATCATAAATTTATCAATAATATCTTTTGGAAAATCATTCTTTGACAAATATTCTCCTAAACTTTCATCTTTAAGGGCATTGTTGGCGACATCAGATGCGGCTTTTTTTGAATACTTTTTAACGTTTAATAGAAAGCGGTAATGTCTGTCTCTTATACACATCTCCG
>CAXHBG010000010.1:0-28875 GCA_964015055.1 uncultured Thermoplasmata archaeon | reverse complement strand
GATAAACCATCACCATCTGTATCTGTAGAATTAGCATTAGTGTATCTTATTCCGTCGTCAACTCTGAAATTGAAATAATTACCTATACCTAATGGTCTTTCATAAAAATACCTAATCTCGTCGTCAGAAAAAGCTCTTTCCCATACTGCAATGTTATCGACAGTTCCATTGAGATAGTTACCATTTTGACCTCTGCAAATATAATTTTTACTTCCAGTTGTTTTAATAGTGTGTGATGAAGAGGTTGTGCTATTTGTTGCCAAAGTCCCATTAACATATAGGCGCAATGAATTATCCGTTTCACTGTAGGTTGCCGCAACATGGTACCATACATCTAAAGCTGCTTTAGTGTTATTTTCCAGTGGTGTTGAATAAAGCGTATTGCCTGCGAAAACCCTAAACTGAATGAAACCTTCGGAATCTATACCTAACCACGTTCTTCCATCTGTGGCTGTTCCGAATATTGTTCCAAACTCAGTATAATTTGATACCTTTACCCAAGAATGAACTGTGTATTCAGTAAATTTAGTGTTTTTAATGGAATCCATACTTAAATGAGATGAAACTCCGTCGCAATAAATCCCATTTGTATATTTGGCTGGACCTTTAATTGGGCCGTTGGTCATTAATGCAAAATTAGCATTTAGGGTCGAATCAATTGCGAAGACAGTATCAAAAGTATCAAATCTCCAATATGCGCGCAATTCAGGATTTGTTTGAGAGAAAATTTCACTGTCTATTAAATAATTATCATATTCCTGAATATTGGAAATAGTATCATTATCTAAATCCAGCTCAGAATCCGCAAATAGTGGATTTAGTCCAGAGTAATATTCCCATCCATCTGGTAATCCATCTGAATCTGAATCTTTATTATTTGGATCAGTATTCATTAAATATTCCTGATAATTAGTGTATCTTCTTGAATTTTCATTGAGTAAAACACAATCTAAACCCTGTACCTGTACTAGCACGCCATCACAATCTGAATCTTGGGCGCCATCCGCTTTAATTTTAGGGTGTAATCCATTAGCTAACTCGTAAGGATCAGGCATACCATCTGAATCTGTGTCTAATTTTGTTGGATCGCTTCTGTATTTAGAAGGAATTAATAAATTTGCAAAGATTTCATCGTAATCACTAATTCCATCTCCATCAGTATCTACTGACAAAGGGTTGGTAACGAAATTATCACAATCATCTAAACCGTAAATTTCACAGCCATCTAGTATTCCGTCCCCATCAGTGTCGTTAACATTAGGATCTGTAATTGAACGAGTTAAGTTATCTTCTCTGCCTTCATACCAATCATTAACTCCGTCATCATCTGAATCGAAATCTTTAAGATTCGTGAAATGGAAAATATCGTTCAAGTCTAGCCACCCATAATACTCCTCTCCATCCAGCAAACCATCATTGTCATAGTCCGGATTATTTAGCCCTGTGCCAATAGCTCGCTCTGCAAAATCTGGAAGACCATCTGAATCTGTATCTTTTTCAGGGTAGCCGTAGAAAGTCATGTTCCAATCATTCCAAGTTCCCGCAGTTCCTGCCTCTGTGTCGTTTACCTTCAATTTCCACATTCCGAATGAATTTTCATCCCAGTGAACTACCGAAGAAAAAATCCAACCGTCATAATTGTCACTATTATCATTACTTTGCATAACAAGTTCAGAAACAATCCCATTAGGAGATTCCAAGAACAAATTTAAATCTCCTCTGAAAGCATGAGAAATATTTACTTTAACTTCAACGGTTTCAATGTTCATACTCTCATTAACAAAAATCTGAGAAGTCCTTCCTAAATCATTCCCATCAAAAATAAATTGGTTAACATCAACTGATCCTGCGTTATAACTAACACCTGTAAAATCTACTTCAGAAGACACATTTTGCCATTCTTTAGCAAGATTAACAGCACTAGTAGCATCGATTAAACCGTAACCATATTGATGATTGTAGTCTCGACCTTCATAAGTCTTGAACCAACCCTCATCTGAGCTATCAACTTTTTTCGAAGTCCTTACTAAAATATGCTGAATGTCTCTCCAAGATAAATCAGAATTAGCTTCTAACATTAGAGCTATTACTCCAGCAACCATAGGAGCAGATGCAGATGTACCTCCCATGTCATCCAAATAATCTGTAGTATTGTGACCTCCGTTTCCAGATATATCTGTAGAGAAGATTCCAGGATCAACCCAAGCGCTACTATTGTGCGAAGGGGCTACTAGCATAACATTAGAACCTGACTCAGAATAGTCTGTTCTTTCTCCCTTCCAGTTAACTGCACCTACTGCAATAGTATATCGGCTATTAGCATAAGCATCTTTGTTGGAGCTATCACCGTTCTGATGGCCGTTTCCTGCCGCCCAAACATAAACTGATCCTAAACCATTACGCCCTTCAGAAACTCCTTCCTCTAAGGCCGAGAGAGCTAAAGGACCTATCTCACCCAGAAGATTTCCTGTATCTGCTGGACCCCAGCTATTTACATAAATATCAATCTCATCAAGTCTGTGACTAAGCGCATATGCTTCGGACTCATCTATTGAAAAAGCTGAACTGCAAGTCTCTGCAATTAGTCTTATTCCTACCAAATCTGAATTGTATGAAACACCAGATATTCCTACACTGTTATTTCCCTGCGCTGAAACAATACCTGCAACTGCAGTTCCGTGCCAATCTATTTCCTCATCTCCATCTGAATCCAAAGGCATTACGTTACTATCATCATCACAGTAGTCATAACTCAACGAGCTTACAAAATTAGGTGATAAATCTGGATTATTGTAATCTACACCGTCATCAATAACACCAATACGAATACCTTCACCATCGTAACTTTCCCAAGCACTTTGTGGATTGATATCAATGCCTGAATTCCCACTATTTTGGCCGTAGTTATTTAGATGCCATTGATCTCCCGATATATAGTACGGATCATTAGGCTCATATCGTAATTCATAATTTACGTTTGTTTCCGGGTAAAATCCCCAAACTTTTCCCGTTTCCATCCATTCACTTAGTATAGAATATGCGATATCTCCGGACTGGAAATTCAACTTCCATACTCCATTAATAGTCTTGATTTGGTGATAATCTACTAATTGTGATAATTCAAATAAAACTTCAAACTTAAGATGACAAAAATCGTCTTCGATTATTATTATCCAGTCACGCATTTTGTACAAATTTGATTCCAAATCTATTCTACTAATTTCCCTCAAAAAAGCATTTTCAACGTTCGGTGAAAAAGAAGATGGACCGCAATCTTCGTTTTGAATTACGACCCAATTTTCATCAGAATTTTCAGTCTGTACATCTACGTAATTTGTCACGATTGAAGTGATAAATAATAGTAAGACAAACTGGGATTTCATATCTTGGTAGAAGTGTTCCATTTAAAGCTTTTAGAAGGGTAAATTAGAAAATTCTTTTAGAGAATCTGGATTAATCAAAGCATCCTTATTCTTAACACTTTTACCTAAAATTGCGTGTAAAACTGCTTTTTCAACTTTCTTTCCACTGATAGTATACGGAATATCTGATACTTGGAATATGTAATTCGGAACATGCCTAGGAGTTGTTGATTTTCTTATCTGTGCTTTTATTTTATCTTCTAAATCTTTTGTGATACTAATACGATCAATTAATTTCAAACATAATACGATGGATACGTCTGAACCTTCGGGCCTTCCTACTACTACAGAGTCAAGTACTTCCTCAAAATTTTCAATCGAACGATATATCTCTGCAGTTCCTATTCTTACACCGCCTGGGTTCAATGTAGTATCACTTCTCCCGTATATTATTGCACCGCCGTTAGCGGTTATTTCTAAATAGTCTCCATGAGTCCAAACTCCCTCGAATTCTTTGAAATATGCTGAAGTATACTTCGAACTATCATCGTCATTCCAAAATCCAATTGGCATTGATGGGAATGGTTTAGTACATACTAACTCACCACTCTCTCCGATTACCGATACTCCTTCATCATTCCAGGACTCAACAGACATACCTAGTTGTGGGCATTGTAGCTCTCCTCTAAAAACTGGGAGAATTGGAGAACCTGCTAAAAAGCATCCAATTATATCGGTTCCACCTGAAATTGATGAAAGTTGAATATCTGATTTTACATTAGAATATACCCAATCAAATTGCTCTTCAACCAATGGAGATCCCGTAGAAAGAATTGATTTAAGACTATCCAAATTACAAAATTCTTTCGGTAGTATTTCATTAGAATCACAAGCACTTAAGAACTTTGGACTGGTCCCAAAATGTGTTATTCCTAAGTCATCGATCATCCTCCATAATTTGTCAATGTTAGGATAACTAGGGCTACCGTCGTAAAGAACTATTGTGGCACCAGAAGAAAGACCAGAAACCAACCAGTTCCACATCATCCATCCACATGTAGTAAACCAGAACATTTTGGATTTACCTGGTTTAACATCACAGTGAAGTTGATGCTCTTTCATATGCTGAATTAAAGTACCTCCTGAACTATGAATAATTGACTTAGGAGGTCCTGTAGTTCCCGAAGAATACATTATGTAAAGTGGGTGATCAAAAGGTAATTGCTCGAAACTTGGATTCGGGGACTCATTACCTAATAAATTATCAAATGAAACTACTGAAACGTGATTAAAGTTGGAACTAATATCAACATATTCGATTTCTACGACATGTTGTATACTGTCAATTGCATTCAGGACGCCGTTAACTTTGTCTTCCAAATTGAATAACTTGCCGTTATAGCTATAACCATTTGAAGTAATTAAGATGTGTGGATTAACTTGCCCGAATCTGTCAACTACTCCTCTGGAACCAAAATCTGGTGAACATGACGTCCATATTCCTCCAAGTGAGGATACCGCAAGCATAATGATTACTGTTTCAACACAGTTCGGGACAAAACCAGCTACAATTGTACCTTTTTCAACCCCTAGATTGATCAACCCTTTTTGCACAGAGGATACTTTAAGATTAAGTTCTCTAAAGGTCACAGATTTAGCTGAACCACTTTCTCCAAGTGAGATCACAGCTACCTGATTCGGATCTCCTTTGAGTAAATTTTCAGCATAATTAAGCTTAGAACCTGAAAACCATTTGGCACCGGGCATTACAGGATTCTTTAATACTGAATCATAGGACTTTGAATATTTAATATTAGAAAAATCCCAAAACTGAGACCAAAAACTTTCCATATCTCTAATTGACCATTCATGTAAGTCAAAATAAGAGTCAAATTTTTCTGGACATCCCTGCATAAATTCATACATCAAAGAATCCCTTATTCTTTCCTTTGAGGGCACCCAGAGTGGATCTTTCATTTTAGTCAAACCCAAAAGGTAGTTAAAAAATTTAGATTAAAATTAAAGCATTCCAGCCTTTTGAATAATCATTAACTGTTCAGTTGATAACTTTTCACCAGCTAAAAATTTAGCAAATAAATCTTCAGCACTAGCGGCACTAGCTTTCTGATCTGCTACGGAACCTGATTTGCCCTGTGATGCAGTCATCCTGTCAATCTCTTGCATTCCTCTCAAGTATTCAATATATTCATTGTGAACAATGTCTGCTTTTTCTTTAGCCTTAACAAATGCACGTTGTGCAGCATCTGCTTTTCTTCGAGTTGAGCGATTAAGCCTTAATGAATCTTTCATCGAATGGTGTGCAGCTTGAGCTTCTTGTCTACTCTTTTGCATAGACTTGCTTAATTCACGGCGTTTGTTTTCAGCTTCCCTAAATGTATCCCTAGCATCTAAAACCTCTGTATCCGTTTCAATCAATTCATCGTGCTGTTTTATTTTATTCTGTAATGATGATATTTCCTCAACCAAAGCGCGCTCCTTATCTGTTGTAAGAGGAGTCGTCATTTGCTTAATTTCTAATTCTTGTATTTGTTTCCTAAGTCTTGCTATCGGAGGTAAATTTTGACCCGAAAATCTTTTACGTTTCAAAGATAAGAAATTATCCTTCAATAAATTAACTTTTTCAGTTACTTCATTTCTTTCATCACGAATTTGGCCGACTTCTACATTCAAACCGTTTCGCCTATCTCGATACATGTGAACTTCATCCATGTATTCTTTTGCTTTAACATTCAAATCGTTCCTTTCAGAAGCGTGAGTTTGGGATGTGAGATTCAATTCATCTCGCCCTACTCGCAGCTCTTCAGCCTTCTGATGATATTCTTTACGAATCTTTCTCAACTCAGATCTAGATAGTTGCTCTAATTCATCTGGCGATAATACTGGATTAACAGCAGGTTTATCGGAATCTCCTTCTGAATCTGTTTCATCACTTGACTCTTCAGATTTATCATCTGAAGATTCTGATAATGATGATTCTAAGCGATCAATCAGTTCAGCTTTCTTACCTGATACTGGTAAACCGCTCTTTTTGAGTTTAGATTTTAACTCATCAACAGAGAATTTGCTGAAATCTTGTTGCGTTTCTACAGAGCTTTCGCTAGAGTTTGAAGAATTGTTACCTTCAGATGCTGTAGTGGCTTGGTTTTCCTGATCGGAATCCATTGAATTTATAGGGCTTTATGCCCATTCAACCTTAACCGAAAAGTGCACCTAGTCCAGCTGCTGTATCTTCTTCGCTTACTTCTTCTTCTTCTTCTTCAGCTTCTTCTGCTGGAGCTTCTTCAGAAGCTGCTGCTGCTGGTGCTGCACCGCTAGCTGCTGGTGCTGCCACTGCTGCTGTAGCCATTGCTTCTTCGATATCTACTCCTTCAAGAGATGCGACAAGAGCTTCTGCTCTTGATTTGTCTGCCTTGACACCTGCGGCTTTCAAGACTTTTTCTACGCTTTTTGCGCTTACTTCTGTTCCTGCTGAATGCAACAACATTGCTGTGTAGACGTATTCCATTTTTTTTGCCTCCTTTTTCTATCCGAATAACGCTCCGAGTCCAGCGACCGCATCCTCTTCAGATGCTTCCTCTTCCTCTTCTTCATCTTCTTCATCATCAGATGATTTGCTTTCTTCCACAGGTGCTGGAGTTGCTGCTGCAGTAGCTGCATTACCTAACATTTCCTTCAATTCATCATCTACACCATCACCTGACTTTGAAGCAACACCCAACATTGCTGAGTGAGCTTTGGCAAGCAACGATTTGATCGTTGAATCGGTAGGATAAGCTGTTGACATCGCAACTGCCAAAGCATCATTATGAGCTTTGGAAAGTAGTGATGGCATCACAGATCCTGTGAAGTACTTCGTATTAAATGCTAAATTGAAAGCTTGTGCAGTAGCGCTTTGTACGTTACCACGGAAAGCTTCCAAATCAATGTTAAGGACATCAGATAGATAAAAAGTCTCTCCATCAAATGCTCCTAACAATTGCATTCCTACGGTTATCGGATAAATTTCAAGTTTTGCAAGAGCTGATGCGACTTCTTCACTGATAACGTCGCCTTTAGCTACTGCTGTATGTTTTTTACGAATTACAATTTTTCCTTTTTCAATTGCAGCAGGGAAACCTGCATTTTGGAAATCTCCTACAATGGGTCCTGCTGGAAAAGCTGTTGGTCCTTTTTCAATAATAATATCATAAGAAGCTATCTCTCCACCTTTAGCTGGAGCTTGAGTCTGTGACTCTAGAAGCATCTGAAATACTTTGAAAGGGTTTTCAGTTGAAGAAAATAATGCTAATTGCTTTGGCTCCAAAGCTTCAATAACTTGTTCGACACCTTTTTTGTCTTTGGATGAAGCTTCTAGCGCACGCTTCAAAAGACGATTTCTGGACATTCTTAATTTTACGCCTAGATCTCTAAGTGAAGCTCTCATATCCAACATTTGCTTAGCTCCAATACCGCTAACATCAACGAGGCCAACTACATCTGCTGACTTTACAAAATCTTGAAGTTGAGAAACTTCATCTTTTTTCCAGTCTGCAACATATGCTTTCACCATTATTGCAACCTCACTGATTTACCCATTGTAGTTTTAACCCAAACAGAAGCAATGTTATCGTAACCTCTATCTAAACTGGATTCGACACGTTTCAATATGGTTTCTAAGTTATCTGCTAACTGTTCCTGAGACATGCTAACATTTCCAATTGGAACATGAAAAGTAGGACGATCTTTTGTGCGAACTGGAACTAGATTAGTTAATCCTTTGATAATTCGTTCAATATCTGCTTGAGGAGGTATAGGTCGAGGCATTTTTCCCCTTGGACCTAAAACTACACCAAGACTTTTACCAATACTAGCCATCAAACCAGTTTCAGCTACAAAGAAATCAAATTTACCAGCTAGCTTTCTAGCTTTACGTTTATCTTCAGAAAGCTCATCTATTTGCTCAGGAGAAATTACGGTGTCAACTACTTTTTTAGAAATAACTGCCATTTCACCTTGGGCAAAAACTGCAACTCTGGCAGGCCTTCCACGCCCATGTGGAAGAGCTACTTCAGCGCTAATTCTTTTTTGAGGGTTTTGTAAATCTACATCTTTAAGATTGATTGCAACCTCGACGGTCTCTACAAATTTGCGCTCCTCGTTTGAACTGAGAGCATCGGCGATAGCTTGATTTATCTTGTTTGACGCGATGGTTTCACCTCCGTAGTAAAACGAGATTACATCTCTTCTACGGTATTTCTTCGCACTCATGACAGTATATAAAATTAATTTAAATCACTTTTTTCAAAATAATTTATATAACAGGGGCAGGTTAGTAAATTAGATTTTGATGATTGAAGCAAAAAATGTCATAAAGAAATATGGTCAAGTAACTGCCTTAGATGACTTTACTGTGGACATTCCAAAAGGTAAAATTGGAATTCTAGGACCTAACGGAGCGGGAAAAAGTACGTTTGTCAAAATCGCACTAGGGTTAATTGAATCTACTAGCGGAGAAATTACAGTTCTTGGTGAAAATTTAGATAAGAATTCTATTGAAATCAGAAAAAAAATTGGTTACATGCCCGAACATGACTGCATTCCAAACAAAATGACAGGTGTCGAATTTTTAATTGAAATGGGGCAAGTTTCTGGTTTAGACTATCAGACCGCTACACAGAGGACTCATGAAATATTAGGACATTTAAGGATGGGCGAAGAGAAATATCGCTTAATTGAGGAATACTCTGGCGGAATGAGACAGAAAATTAAGTTAGCACAAGGATTAGTCCACGGCCCTGAACTCATGTTTCTTGATGAACCCACATCGGGGTTGGATCCTAATGCGAGACAGGAAATGCTCGAGACCATCAATGGACTGGCTGAAATTAGCAATACAAACGTTTTACTGAGTACACACATACTTCAAGATGTTGAAACTGTCTGTGATTATGTCATTATAGTTAATAATGGCAAACTGCAGATAAAAGAAAATGTAAAAGAGCTAGTTAAGAGACAAACTGATACTATACAAGTAAGAGTTGGAGAAAACTCAGATGATTTCATTTCTATCTTAAAACAAAATAATAGCAAGAGAAATATTGAAATAACTGAAAGATGGATAAGGATTCCATACAAGAATGAAGAAAGTTTCAAGGAAATAATTTCCGCTGCAGCTAGTGCTAAATGTCAATTATACGAGATGGAGAGAATTGCAATGACAATGGACAACATCTATCTAGAGGTAGTAAATTGAAGAATGATGCTAAGATAGCCGATAAATTTAAGGATTTCAAACCTAATTTAAGTGATAGAAAAAATATTATTTTGGGGATGGGGCTAAGAGGATTCGAAAAACTATTTAGTCTTAAAAATAAGAGCATACTTTTCCTGATTGGGATTGTTTACCTTTGGACTTTTGCATTTTATCTATTATTAGGAGAAGACTCGTACCCTTGTAATACAGTTTCTGAAGAACTAAAAACATGTACGCACCTAAATTTTTATGGGGATTTACAATATGGTGGAACTAGAATATTTTTGGTATTAATTGCTGCTGTCGCAAGCAGCGGCCTTATTGCTAATGATTTAACCGACAAATCAATACATCTTTACCTTTCTAGACCAATAAGCAGAATTGATTATCTGATTGCAAGAATAATACCTATTTTCCTACTAATGCTTACAATTACTTTAATTCCAAATTTAGTCGTCTTTATTTCACAATTTTCAAAATCTGGGCTAAATGTAGACTTTATTAGCAGTAATATGTGGACATTAAGTAATCTAATTCTACAGGCTATTTTTTATTCAATTTCTTACTCAATAATAGGAATTACCTTTTCAGCTGCAATTAACCGGGAGTCACTAGCTTCTGCAGGGTTCTTTGGCACTGCATATGGAGTTTCTCTAATAGTGGAAATTTTTTATGGATTAATGTCTGAAATGGATATTGAGAATTCGGAATATATCCTACTTTTATCAATAATTCATTTCTTAGACATAATCAGTTATAAAATTTTCAACGTAGATTACTTTGTTACGATATTTGGTAGTCCTGAAATCATTGAATTTCCTCTAAGCATAATTATTGGTCTGTACGTTTTACTATTCTCTTCCTTTATACTTCTTGTAAATTACATCATATCTAGAATGGAGGTTACTAAATGAGTACGATTATTTTTGAAGAAGTTACCAAGAATTACGGTAGAGTGCAAGGAATTTCAAATGTATCTCTAAATATTGGGCCTGGAGTTACGGGAATATTAGGTCCAAATGGTGCTGGAAAGTCAACTACAATGAAAGTGTTACTTGGATTGGCAAGACCATCAATTGGTTCCGTATATGTGAATGGAGTAAATCCTTTTGATGATTTTGACCTAAAAAACAAAATTGGGTTTGTTCCAGAATATGATTGCTTCTATGAACATATGAGTGCAGTTGATTACGTTTCGTATTTCTTAATGATCCACGATTTTAGTAAAGATGAGGCCGTGGAAAGAGCTGAAAATTCCTTAATAGAATTGGGATTGCAAGACTCAATGTATCGAAAAATTCGTACGTATTCAAGAGGTATGAGGCAAAAAACGAAAGTTGCTAGGGCAACTGCATTCAACCCACAAATTTTAGTTTTAGATGAACCGTTCCAAGGAGCAGATCCAACAACTAGACACTTACTAATGGAAAAAATTAATTCATGGTCTGAGGAAGGCAGGACTATTTTGATATCCAGTCATATTTTACATGATGTTGAGTATTTAACAGACAATATCATATTGATTAATAATGGAAGAGTATTAGCTTCAGGTAACAGACATGAAATACGAAAGTTAATGTCGAATATACCAATTCAAATCAAGATATCTCCTATCGATAAAAATCAATTAAGACCGCTAGTCAAACGTATGCTAGATGAAAAATGGATAACTGCAGGCAGATTGTTAGAAAGCGAAGGTGAAATTATATTAGAAACTAACGAATCTGAAAAATTTTATGCTGAATTTCCACAAATCCTTGAGGATGAAAAAATTATTGTCGAAAAAATAGTCTCTGACGACGACACACTGGACTCGCTATATTCTAAGTTAGTGGAGGGAAAACAATGGAAATAAGCAAAATGTTCAAGCGATTTCCAACGCTATTTCCTCCAATATTCAAAGA
This sequence comes from uncultured Thermoplasmata archaeon, assembly GCA_964015055.1. Taxonomy (GTDB): domain Archaea; phylum Thermoplasmatota; class Poseidoniia; order MGIII; family CG-Epi1; genus CG-Epi1. The sequence continues at coordinate 17,356 of CAXHBG010000010.1, read as the reverse complement.
TTGCTCATACAGATTAATTACAAACAAATTAACTTGGGTTTTAGTAGCAATCTTGATGCTGCCGTGCGCTCTAGGATTACTTGTTTATTATGAATTTTCAGGAGATCGTATTTCAGAAGAAGTGAATGGCGAAAAAATATATTACACCAGTAGTGGAGAATTACTACATGAAGATTTAAGAGTCTTATTTTTGGAAATATCAGAATACTTTGGAATTGGATTTATCGCTTTACTCCTCGGTATTATGTTTAGTTCCGAATTAATTAGTGAAGAGTATAATTTGAAAACGATGCAAATATTGAGGACATCACCAATTCATCCAGTAGAGATTTTTGCTTACAGGTATATTAGTGGAATTATCACTGGAGTTATCTTACTTGGACTATATTCTACTGTATTTTACATAATCGTGATGATGGGGGCAGGAATTCATGGAATACTTGAGGAAATCGGGCTTTTAGCCTTAGTGATAAAGATAGTGATACTTAACTGGATTGGATTTTTATCCATATTCTGCGCAATAAATGTATACTTTGAAAGACCTTACTTGATATGCTTTATTTACTGGCTATTTTGGGAACAAATTATATCTGGTCAAAATTATCAACAAATTACATTAACACACTATATTAATTCAATAATTTATGACTCACTAATTGAAATGGGATGGAGTGTATCTGCTTCGGACTATGGTCTGGTAAATAGTAACAATGATACTATTGCTACAGATCCACTAATCTCTACATTTATCGTATTGATTGTCGGAATATCTTTCATATTCGTTGGATCTAGAGGCATATCCTCGAAACAGTTCTAAAGTTTTATTAAAAGGCCAAAATAGAGCCATCAAATGGCAAAGAGGGATTACTACGAAATTCTGGGAATTGAAAAGGGGGCAGATGAAAGAAGTATCAAAAAAGCATACAGGAAATTAGCTAGAAAACATCATCCTGATGCAAGTGATGAAAGTCCCGAAGTTGCCGAAAAGAAATTCAAAGAAATTTCTGAAGCTTATGAAGTATTAGCTGATAGTGAAAAAAGAAGCAGATACGATCAGTTCGGACACGATGGTGTGGATTTCGGCGGAGGAGGATTCTCATGGGATCAGTTCAGTCGCCAAGGAGATATATCTGATTTATTTGGTCAACTATTTGGTGGAAGACAAGGAGGAGGAGGCGGAATGGGAAGTATCTTTTCACAGCTGTTCGGTGGAGGACAAAGTCAACCAAATAATAGAGGAAATGATCTTAGATATGACATTACATTAGATCTTAATGAAGCATTCACCGGCATAGAAAAAGAAATTGCCATACCAAGAGAAGATTCATGTAAAACATGTAACGGTTCTGGAGCTGCTGAAGGAGGAACGGCAAAAACGTGTGTTACTTGTGCCGGCCAAGGGATTGTAAGGAAAGTAATGCAAAGAGGATTTATGCAAACGGTTTCTACAGATACCTGTTCAGATTGTAGAGGATCTGGAAGTGTTGTAGACAAACCTTGCAAAGATTGCAAAGGATCTGGTATTGTATCTGTTGATAAAAAAATAAAGCTGAAAATTCCTGCTGGAGCTGATGATGGCTATAGATTAAGAATGCGAGGACAAGGAAGCGCAGGCCCAAACAATGGACCAAAAGGTGACTTGTACATAGTTGTAAATGTAAAAAGACATGAAATATTTCAAAGACAAGACAATGAAATTATATTAGATTTGGATATCAGTCCCTCACAAGCTGTACTTGGTGATAGCATAAGAGTACCTACTTTAGCAGGAAATGTGAAGCTAAGTATCCCTTCGGGAACACAATCCGGGGATGTTCTCAGATTGAAAGGAAAAGGAATGCCAGATATTACAAGGCCCTCTATGAAAGGAAGCCAACATGTCAGGATTAACGTAAAAGTACCAAAGCCTAATGGCAAAACAAGAAAGCTCTGGGAAGAATTAAAGAAACTAGACTCAACAAAACCGTCTTTCTTAGACAGAATGAGGGATACATTTGGCTGAAGACGACGATTACTCACAAGATAGTGAAGCATACCGCAAATGGAGGAGTGGTGAGGATAATGACAGATATGCATCATCAAAAACTCCCTCAGAAACAGGTGCAAGAAGTGGAAGCTATACTACACCTAAATCTGAAAACGATGAATATACTCCTCCGGATGAGGATGATAATTCTGAGAAACTACCCTGGTATGTTTGGGCGTTTCTTATTATTACAACTATTCCTTTTCTTATTTTTGCAATTGGTTCTGCTGACTTCCAATTTGGTGACGGAGAATCAGATGGGAAAAATCCTAGTGAATGGCCTTCTGTTGAAGGAACTATAGAATATACACGCGTTGAAGATAAGTTCATAACCGAAGAATATTGTGAAGACAGAAATAATGATGGATATTTTGACGACGATGAATGCTGGAAAGACTTTGTTTACGTCGCTGAAGTATCTTACATCTACACTGTCGAGGACACGAGTGATGTAAATGGCCAAGAAGGTTGTGAAGGTTGTTACTATGGAGAAATAGTAGAATTATGGGAAAGTCACTGGGTAGACGTTCTAAAGAGTGAGGGAGAGGATAAATTATTCCAAGAATTTATCAATGCAACGGATGAACGCTTAGCAGTTAACTCTACAGTGAGAATATTTTACAATCCCGAAAACCCTGGCGAGGTATATAGTGAGTTTGGAGAAGTAAATGAAGACGCTGAGAGTGTATTTTTCCTCATGGGCATTGGTGCAATCTGTTGTTTTTCAATAGTTTTCATTGGTATTTTTATAGGAACTGCTCAGCGAATTAGCAGTATGCGTGAAGATTACGAACTAAATCGTAGGGGTTCTTTTGGAGTATTTGGATCAGATAACAACCGTAGCGGAGGAAGAAAAAATCGAGCCGTCAGAAGAAGTGGAGGAAATAGTCGTAGCGGCGGTGGAGGAAGAAGCGGTAGTGGAAGCCGAGGTGGCGGCGGCCGAAGTAGCGGTGGAAGCCGAAGCGGTGGCGGTGGCCGAAGACGTTAATTCATAATCCATTCAAATAATACAACAGTCAACGACGCTTAAACATCCTAAATTCCATTAGTCTATCTACTAAGTAAATTGAGCCGGGGTATTTTTTAGGAATTCTAAGACTTAAAAATGGAATTGTACCTATGCCTCTGCCTATTCCAGAAATTATGAATATTGTGAAGATAGCTTTCCAAGTATCGTTGTAAAAATCTTCAAGATAACCGGCCATGTACCCTCCAATTAGTGCTCCAACAAAGGTAGTTATACCAACACGAGTATTGTAGTAACTAAAGTATGCAGCCCTCTCTTTGTTAGGTGCGAGATCTAAAACCATTGCATTAGAAGTTATCAAAAATGCGCTAAAACATGGTCCTAGAATAACTATTTGAAGAAGAATCATGACCTCAATAATAGGAAAAAATGCATAAATGAAAGGTAAAATGGCAAATCCAATCCTGCTCATAATCAGAACAGGTAACGGCCCAACTCTGTCGACTAATCTGCCCATGATAGGCTGAAAGGCCATTTCAGATACGGCACCAACTAGACTAAAGGCCACTAAAACAATATTGTCTACCTCAAGGACCTCAATTAAAATCATAGCAAATAGAGGCCAAATAAGAGACATGTTCAATGCGTAAAAGGCCTGCGCACGAACGTAACTTTGGAAAGTATTAGAGTACTCTTTCTTGGCAGTTTCCGATAGCACTAAATCCTTTGTCTTTTCAGGATCTCTGTATGGAACTCTGATTAATATCAAGCCCCCAATGAATGTAGCTACTGCTGCAAATGTGAATAATGGCCTAAATGGTTCTGCTGAATTTGAACCGTCGGTGTAAACTGAATAAACTGCAATTAATGAACCTACCAAACCAAGTAAACCTCCTATTACATGGAATTTACTTAGTGTACTTCCTCTCTTGGAGGGGTTCATCCAGTCTCCCTGTAAAGCTGCCCAAGTCGGATTGATAATTGATAGCGAAACCGAATAGATTATTACAAGAAATAGCATTTCGTTAGGGTCATTGACTGCTGATAGCAAATACAAGGATATTGCTCCAAAAACAGACCCCCCAATAATCCAATACGTTCGTATCGATTTAGTATCTGAAATCCATCCCCAAAAGTACTGCAAGGCATTTGGTAAGAGATTCATCAGCGATTGAATCCAAGCAATTTGCTCAAAGGATGCCCCTAGACGCACAGCAAAATAACTTAAGTAAGGCATAGAAATATCGTTAGCGAAGGAGCTGGTCGCATGATAAGCATACAATTCAGCTGGAGGCTCTAAATTCTCATTACTTTCTTCTGAACTCAACGAATTCAACTCAAGTATTGCAATATAACCTTACGCACTGCATTTGTGCACTAGAGAGAAATCATTTATATACTTCTCAAGAACACATATCTGTGCCTGGAATAACAAAGCTTATTGGTATTTATGACGCAGATGGTGGAATTTTTGGAGAAATTAAGTATTTTGCGGGTAAATTTTTCTCAAACAAACACTGCTCACTTTGCGACATTACTCACGGGAATTCCAAAGAGGAATGGGCTAAATGTGAAAGAAGATTGCCAATAACAATTGACTTTATTCACCTAAATGAAAGAAATTCAGCTATAGAAAAATACACCAGAGATGTAACTCCCTGCGTTATCGGCAAGACCGCAACTGGATACGTTACAGTCATTACTAGGAACGAAATGATTGAATGTGATGGTGATGCCAATAAATTTGAAAAACTAATAAACCAAAAGTTACAAAACCAGTAGTATAACTATTATACCCCGTTGAGAGAGGGACTTTGTGGCTGAACAAAAAGAGTCTCGCCTGAACGAATTTTTAGAAAATCCTGAACGTTCGCTTTGGACCATTGCAATACCTGTTATCGCTGGAATGGCCATACAAACTTTCTACTCTGTAGTAGACATGCTGTTTATTGGACAATTAGGTGGAAGTTCAATTGCCGCAGTAGCGTTCAACATGCCTCTGTACTTTTTTGTAATGGGTATAACTTTTGGAATCGGTACTGGGATAACTGCGACAATCGCAAAGGCAATTGGAGAACAAGACAAAGAGAAAGCTGATAATGCGGCAAAGCACGGTATACTAATCGCTCTGTTCATGGGTACAACATTGACCACATTTGGCTTGCTAATAGGTAAAGATGTTCTGTCTGTGCTCGGATCTCCTAGTGAATTAATAGATGAATCATGGGACTATCTAAGAGTAACTTGCTATGGAATGATGTTCATTGTATTTTCAATTGTGTTTAGGTCGATTCTAGCTGGAGAAGGAGACATGAGATTTCCTGTGATGGTAGCTGCAACAGGAACTATTCTAAATATTATACTAGATCCAATTTTCATTTTTGATTTAGATGAATACGGAGGATTTGGATTGGATATGGGTGTAAAAGGTGCTGCAGCTGCAAGCGTTGTATCCCAAATGATTGTATTTTCCATTTTTGTATTCATGCTATTTTTCAAAGACCATGCATATATTTCTTTCAATATGCGAAATTTTACTTTTTCTCGAGACCTAATGAATGAAATTTTAGTTGTAGGAATTCCTTCATCTATTTCGATGATAATAATGTCTTTTGGTCAGGGCGTTTTTAACTACATACTAATAATAGGGTATGGGCCAGAAGCTGTAGCTGCATACACAATATCTGGACGATTAGATATGTTAATGTTCCTTCCAATTATGGGAATTGCCACGGGACTTGTAACAACCGTAGGAATGTTTGCTGGTGCAAGACGGTTCGATAAGGTGCGGAGTATAATTATCTATGCAATAACAAGAGCATTCGTAATAGTTGCAATTGCTTCAACAGTTGTATTCATTCTTACACCAAGCATTATCAGCTTGTTTACAGATGATGATGAGATTAAAAATATAGGTATTAGTGCATTGAGAACTCTATGCTTCACATACCCCTTTGTTGGAATTGCAATGCCTTGTGGAAGAATCATGCAAGGATTGGGTAGAGGAATGCCAGTTCTCGTTATCACTGCGCTAAGGGTTCTACTAATTTCTGCACCACTTGCCTATTATTTTGCTATAGTTGAATCTAGAGATATAGTCTGGGTTTGGTACTCGATAGCACTCTCCGTTAGCATATCGGCGATAGTTGGACCTCTATGGGTAAGAAAAACGATTAATGAAATGGAAAGCTCAGATGAAAGTCTTAGCAACTAGTGCTGATGCCAAAAAGAAAAGAACTAAACCTATTACACGATCTATAATTACTGAATTAGAGCGTAACTTCTCAATCAGCGGAGTACCTGCAAGTACCGCTGCAACTAAAACATACCAAGTGGTATCTATAAGTCCTGCTAAAATTGCCATGATTATTCTTTCCATTTGATTCATTTCGGGATCAATGAATTGACTAAAAACAGCTACCAGAAATACTAAAATCTTTGGATTTAAAAAGGATATCAAGAAACCCTCAATGAAACCCTTACGTCCACTAATTTCATGACTTTCATTAGCGTTTGAAGGAAAATGAGTGAGCATGTTGTATGATAACCAAAGTAAGACTAAAGCTCCGATCCATTGCAGTAACAAAAATGTTGAACCATGAGCTAGTAAAACAGCCGAAAGTCCTGTAACGGCAACTAAAGCATAAAGTCCAAAGCCAATCCCATGACCAATGCCTGTCATAATTCCTTGTAACCTTCCGCCGGAAATTGTATTTCTCAAAACCACCGCAAGGCTAGGTCCCGGTGACATTGCTCCCATTGCGCAAACAAATGATAAAGCCAAAAGAGAAGTCAAGTCCATTACTATCTATTTTCTCCTAAATTTTATTAATGTTGAGCCCAGACCATTATCTGATAATTTAAGTTTAGAAATTTCAGGATATATACGTTTTATATCTCTTTGCAAGCCATTTTCACCTTGGACATAATCTTTGATGACAGTCCCTAAATTATGACCATGAACTAGCTCAATAGAAGATTGCGATGATTCCCAAGCTTTGGCGACCGCAATCTGCGATTTTAACTTAGCATCTGAGAGAGGAAGACCGTGAAGATCAACCCGCATTTAGCTTATATTCCTAAAATTTCTTTAGTCTTCTCTGGATTGTCTGTTGTTAATGCTACATCAGCTGCATCCATTTCCATTTTCATAATGTAAAATGAGATGATGTTAATGCCTGCATCACTCAACTTAGTTGCCATTTTTGCAAGTGCCCCTGGCTCATTCGAAAGTGTTGTCAATAGTAACTCGTTAGCTTCAAAGTCTCTACCCATATCTTTCAAAACTTTAGTAGTAGCTTCCTCATCATCAGTGACCATTGTTACTGAAGCACTCGAACGACCCATGCCTACACAACCAAGGATATTGATTCCATTTTCTCCAACAGCTGATGCGACTTCAGCCAACTCTCCTGGCTTATCTGCCAATGATACATTGAATTCTTGCATAATATTTCCCTATCAAGGGGATATATATGTATTATGCTCTTCTAGATCTGGAAATTGAGACTAACAGAAGCGAGAATACAACAAATGCAAATGAGAAGCCTGGAGTATCTTCACTTTTGGAAGGTAGTGCCTCTCCTATATTCAAAGCAATTGTTAACGGCGCACTTATTCCTTCGGAACTAATTGCCCTAACCCAAATGGTATGATTTCCTTTTCCGAGTTGAGTTTGCATAACATCTATCTTATCTATAGAATCAACAGTATGCCAAATATCTTCAATGAGAACATCCCTCCATTCAATATTGGAAATGTTACCCTCTGTAACAAATTCTAAATTTTGATTTTCGTAAACGAAAAATCTAGACGCAGTGTCATTACCGCCATCTGTTTCATTACCTTCATAATAGATTACGGAGGTATCCGCACTCAAATTTATTGAAAGACTTGCATCATATTGAATAGCTTCATCTAAAGCTGCATCCATCAAAACAAATCCCCAACCGTAATCATTGTTTGGTCTTACAGGATGACTCAACCATCTGTACTCTGCAGTTGACTCCAAAATACTTCGAACCATCAAAGGCTGTAGATCTGGATTTGCTTGAAGAAGCAAAGCTGCCATTCCTGCAACCATTGGTGTAGCCATACTTGTTCCTGAATAGGAAGCATATCCATTGCCGCTATTTGCTTCAACAGACATAACTGCAGAACCGATTGCAGCCACATTAGGCTTAATTTGTCCTTCATGTGTTGGGCCTTTACTTGAATAAACTGCTAACTCTTTACTGTCTTCTGTGGAGCCTACAGTTATTACATCCTTAGCTGCACCAGGAGTACCAATTGTCCCATAACCGCCGCTATTACCTGCCGCAATCATTAATGAAATTCCAGCAGCTACCATCTCATTTGCTAAATGAGTGATACGTTCTTCTTGCTCTTGAGTTAATTCAACTAACCACACGCCGCCAAGTGACATTGAAGCTGCTCGTATGTTGTATTTGATTTGATTATCTATGGTCCATTCCATACCTTTCATAACTTCGGCAAAACTACCTGAACCACCACTGTCTAATACCTTAACACCTACCAAAGAAGCTCCTGGTGCTACTCCTCTGTATGGAGTTGAACCGTCACTTAGTGGACCTTCACCAACCGAACCAGTTCCTGCTGAAATACCTGCGCAGTGTGAACCATGACCTTGGTCATCGTATGGCTCTGTTTCACCGCTACCATCATCTCCACTACCATCTAGTGCATCATAAAATGCAACAACTTTGGGATCTGCAGTAGAAGGATCATCGTCAAAATCGTTCAAGCCTACATGCAAAGGATCAATACCTGTATCAATAATTGCAATACTAATTCCTTCTCCGGTATATCCAAAGTCCCAAACTGTATCAACATGATGTATGCCTATGGCATTATCCAAAGCAATTTGTAACTCGCCATTAAGGGTTAAGAAAACAACTCCTTCAACTTCAAGTAATTTACCTAAAAGTTCGGTTTTAACTTCACCTGAAATTATTGGAATATGGTGAAAACGCCAAGAAGGCTCAAACCCTACTTCATCAATTAACAATTGCTCGTCTTCTTTAGTAGGCATGTGGTCAAAATCTACTAAAACTGAAATTTTACCATCATAAACATACCTTCCCTGCTCGAGTGCTATATCTAACATATCATGCATACGATTTTTATCCATATCCATCCTAGTGTCTTCCCACCATCTGTCTTCTTTATTTTCTACTAAAGAAGAGTATGATACTATCCTAAAATTATCTTCAGATTCGTCCCCAAACGACAAAGATGGTTGAAAGCTAACCATGATCGCAAGCATAACTGCTACTACTGCACGCATAATTAGACAAGGAGTCTGGGATAAAAAATATTCGTAGAAATAGTGGTGGACCCGTCGGGATTTGAACCCGAGGCCTCCTGCTTGCAAAGCAGGCGATCTTCCAGGCTGATCTACGGGCCCGATGTAGTTAAATGGGGGAAGGGGAACATAAAAACGACTATCACTATTGCCTAACTCCGGTTTGAACATTCCAAAGACGATAATAACTTGATTTATTGTCTATTAATTGTTCATGCTTACCTGACTCAATTACTTTTCCATCATCTAAGACTATTATAGAATCACTATGCCTTATTGTAGATAGCCTGTGAGCAATAACTATGGTCGTTCTATCTTTTGATATAAAATCTAATGATTTCTGCAAGGCTTCTTCAGTCTCATTATCAACCGATGAGGTCGCCTCATCTAATACTAAAATTGGAGCATCTTTCAGAACAGCCCTAGCAATTGAAATCCTTTGACGTTGACCTCCAGATAGCTTGTGCCCCCCTTCACCAATCTGAGTATCGTATCCATCTGGCAAACTTTCAATGAAATCATGTATTTCAGCAACTTTGGCTGCATCAACGACTTCAGACTCGGAGATTTCTTTACTTCCGTACGCTATATTTTGTAAGACGGAACCTGGGAACAATGTGATAGTTTGCGTGACCAAGGAAATAGAAGATCTTAAATCCTTTAAACTTAGTTTCGATATGTCATTTCCATCCAAGAAAATATTTCCTGATTTTGGCACATGAAATCTCAACAACAGGCGGATGAGTGTCGTCTTACCGCTCCCTGTGGGTCCAACTATGGCTTGAGTAGTGCCTGGTGCAATTTTAAAACTAAAATTATCTACTACAAGTTCTCTTCCAGGATAAGAGAAACTAATATTTTCAAAACTAATTTCTCCTTTGACATTAGAAGAATCTAAAGGCAAGGCTCCCTCTTCAATTCTAATTTCAGTCTCCAACAAATTAAGAACTCTTGTTGTGGAAACCATAGCTCTTTGATACAAATCAAAAGTTTCTCCCAACCTAGTTAGAGGCCAAAGAAGTCTTTGCATCATAAATATCATAACACTATAAGAAGCGATAGCCATTTCCCCTTCTAGAGTAATCAGACCACCATGAAGCAACGTCCCAGTAAAACCAACAAGAATGGCCATTCGAATAAGTGGAACAAATGCAGCACTGAGTCTTATTGCGTCTTGATTAGCCTCACGGTAGGCTTGAGATGCTTTTCTAACTCTTTCGACTTCAAGTTCTTCAGTTGTGAAACTCTTAATTGTACTAATCCCACTCAAATTATTGGACAATAATGCATTGAGTAAACCGACTTCTTTCCTAACTTTAGAATATCTGGGCGCTATCCGAGATTGAAACATAAAGGAGCCAATAACAATAACTGGAATTGCTCCAATCGAATAAAGTGCTATCGTAGGTGAAATATAGAAAAAAATAGCTCCTATTATCAATACTGTAGTACTAACTTGTAGTATTTCATTTGCACCTTTATCTAAAAATCTCTCTAATTGATTAATATCATCATTCAAAATTGACATCAATTCTCCTTTAGATTGATCTCCGAACCACTCCATTTCTAGATTTTGAATATGTGAATAAGCATCTAGTCTTAATTCGTGCTGAACTGTCTGTGCCAAATTACGCCATAATACTCCATAAATATATTCAAATAATGATTCAAAAACCCAGATTATAACTGTTAAAATAGACAACACAATTAATTGTTCCTTAGGGTCTGAATAACCGAAATCTGACAAAGCAGATTCTTCTTGCTTAACTACAACATCTACTGCGGCACCTATCAACAAAGGTGGTGCTAAATCGAATATCTTATTCAAAATCGAAAATAAGGTAGCTAACCACATTGTAGACCTATGATTTTTTGTGTGGGCCAATAATCTACGAATTGGGACTTGCTCAGTCATTTTTGTCTTACTCTTGCATAGTGTCCATCTGAAATTTGAACAAGTGGAATTACTTCGTTCAAACTTGAACGAACAATGTAGTCAATTCCCTTTCCTTCAATTGCACTAATTTCCAGTTTCTCTTGATCTGTTATTTTTGTAGCCAATTTAGCTTTTGATTCATCTAAATAATTAATTGGACTTGGAACATCTCCGAGAATCATAATTTTATCCTTATTTTTATCAAAACTTGGAGTTGCAGACAAAAGGGCTTTGGTATATGGATGCTGAGGATTAGAAAATAATTCGTAAGTGTCAGCTTCTTCAACAACCCTACCCAAATACATGACTGCTAAGCGGTCACACATGTACTCAATTACTGATAGGTCATGTGAAATGAAAATATAAGTTAAATCATATTTCTTTTGCAAGTCATTGAGAAGATTGAGAATTTGAGCTTGAACTGACACATCTAAAGCAGAAGTGGGTTCATCTAAAACTAATATTTTCGGATCAAGGGCAAGAGCTCTAGCGATAACTATCCTCTGTCGCTGACCTCCTGAGAATTCATGTGGATATCTATACAAGTGCTCCTCTCCAAGGCCCACATTTTCCAACAACTCTATTACTCGCGAACGTGCATTGTCTGTTTTACCATGTATAACAAGTGGTTCGCTCACAATATCTTTAATCAACATTCTCGGGTTCAAAGCGCCCATTGGATCTTGAAAAACAACTCCAATTTGTTTACGGAAATTACGTAATTCTTCACTGGTTAACTCCTCCAAATTATTACTACTAAAATTATTCCCAGTAATTTCCTCAGATAAGATAACCGAACCTGATGTAGGTTCTACTAGTCTAAGTAAAGTTCGCATTAAGGTGGTTTTTCCACAGCCACTCTCACCAACTATACCAAATGTTTTTCCAGACTCGATTTTCAAATCCACGCCATCCAAAGCCTTCACCAAGGCCACATCAGTTCCCCACGAATTTTTAACAGCAAAATGCTTCTTCAAATTTTTAAGTTTTAATATTTCCTTCATAAGACAACAGTCTCCTCTAGATTAGGAACTTTCAATCTTTCCTTACCACCTTTTGGTATAGCTTCCAACAGACCTTTAGTATAGTCATTCTTTGGATTTGAAAATATTTCCTCTACTGTAGCTTGTTCGACAATTTTGCCCTTGTACATGACAGCTACCTTTTCACATGTTTCAGCTACTACTCCTAAATCGTGTGTTATCAAAAGAACAGACATATTCTCCTCTTTCTGAATGTCTTTAATTAATTGTAATATTTGGGCTTGAATTGTTACGTCCAATGCAGTTGTTGGCTCATCAGCAATCAGCATTTTAGCTTTACCTGCTAAAGCCATTGCAATCATTACTCTTTGTTGCATACCTCCACTCAATTCATGAGGGTAGGAATTAGCTATTTGTTCGGGATTAGGCAATTTAACTCTAGTCAATGCATCAATTACCATCAAATCAAGTGCAGATGCAGGATTGTCTCTCTGCAAGTAATCTCTTAGGAACATCAACATAATCACAAACAAGAAAGGTAAAGAAAATCTCCATTGACCCAACATAACAAACAATGAAATAAAGGATATACAGAATGCCATAATTGTGAATTCTACACCAGGGGAAGCTTTCCATTTTTCACTTTTATAGGTTGGAATCTCTTTTTCTAGTGCTAACTTTTGAAGCTCTACGTCTTGATGTAGTACTAAAATCTCTCCAATTTGCTCATTAACTGTCATAACTGGATTAAGTGCAGATAAAGGATCCTGGAAAATGATACCAATTTCACCGCCTCTAATTTCTCTTAGTCTTTCATCGGAAGCATTTGTTATATCTTCCCCGTTTAGCTTTATAATGCCATCAACGACTTCACCAGCCTTTGGAAGTAATTGCAGAGCTGAATAACAGGTAACAGATTTTCCACTACCTGTTTCTCCTACTAACCCGAATATTTCTCCATCTTCAATTTTAAGATTAACTCCATCTAATGCTTTAACAACACCGTCATAAGTGTTGAAATTAGTTTTTAAATTTTCGATTTCTAACATTAGTTCCTCTGCTTAGGGTCCAAAATATCCCTAATTCCATCTCCTAAAAGGTAAAAGCCTAGAGCCCACAATGCAATAACTAGTCCAGGGAAAAAGAAAGACCACCACTGACCTAGTAGGATGTTGTCTTGACCAAACGAAACAAGCTTACCCCATTCTGCTAAATCTGGCCCTCCTCCAAATCCTAAGAAGCCTAACGCAGCCAAAGACAAGACTATACCTCCCATGTCCATTGTGGCAATAACAATTACAGAGGTAATACAATTAGGAATTACATGTTTAAATATTATTCTAAAATCCGAAGCACCTGATGCTTTTGCAGCTTCAATATAGGGCAATTTACGGATTCTAAGGGCTTCCGCTCTAATTATTCTCGTAAACCCGGGCCACCCCACTATTATGAGTGCGTACATCAACATTTCAATAGAAGTATCCTCAGTAACTGCAATAATAGCTAAAGCCAAAACTAACCCAGGTATTGCAATAAAGACATCTGTTATCCTCATTACTATGTCGTCAACTCTACCACCGTAATATCCAGAAACTGCACCTATTACTACTGCAATAAATGTACCCGTAAATACAACTTTAACTGCAACGTCAAGTGAGGTACGACTTCCCCAAACAATTCCATAATAAATATCGTAACCTCTGTCAGTACTTCCCAAAATGTAACCATCTACTTCACCTGAATCAGCAGTACAAGAAAAATAACAAGGAGGTTGAAAATTTCTAGGTTGGTTAAAAGAAAAATGTTCTTCCATTCTCATCGGATCTCTCTGATTTTCTGAAGGCGGTGCAAGCCAAGGTGCAAAAAAGGCAACCGAAATCAAAGATATAACCAAAAAGAGACCAAGCATAGTGAGTGGATTTTTTCTAATTTGGTACAATGTTCTTTTAAATTCATCAAATTTTGGTGTGAAACTGTCTTTCAAATCGTTCCAATTGTATCCTAGGTAACCAAAATAAAAAATAGCTAAAATCATTAAAATAGTCATGAAGAAGCCCGATAGTATTGACCAAACCACAAACGACGTTCCTAATGATAACAAGAGGAGCCAAATGTCTTCGGGATTGTTCAAAAATCTGACTCCCATTGAATATAACGAGAAAGAAATCAAAGAAAATAAGATAATTATACCAAGCGTGACTGCGTAATCCACACTAAAGTAGGTTGTGATTAAAAGTAAGACTGATAGAGAAACTATAACAATCTCTGCCGTACTTGAATGGCCGCTTAATTCGACTCGTGGATCTAAGAAAGCATACAAAATATCGACAATTAAATTTGCGATTATGTAAAGAAAAGCCGAAAACAAAGTATATGCAAGAATTGCAGATACATCTAAACTTCTCATTGCAGTAATTGCCCATGCACCCAATCCCGGCCAAGTGAAAATAGTCTCAGTCAACACTGAACCATTAATTAATCCTGCAAAACCCATTCCAAGAAGTGTTACTGTGGGAATCATTGCATTTGGAGCTCCGTGTTTGTAGGTAATTTGGCTTTCGGAAAGGCCTTTAGATTTAGCTGTTCGAATGTAATCTTGACCTAGAACATCTAACATATTTCCTCTCATCAACCGGATAATTGTTGCCATTGAACTGTATGCTAAAACAGTAGCAGGAAGTATCATGTGCTGTAGAGCATCCTTGAAGTGAATCCAAGAACCTGCAGCTATAGCATCAAAAAGTAAAAAATTAGTATTCATATCAATAGGATCATTAATTTCCCAAAGAACTTCATCAAAACGCGAAGTAATTGGCCAATTTAATTCAGGAAGATAAACATCAAGAGTTACTGCGAAGAAATATTGAAGAACTAAAGCAAACCAAAAGATTGGTATTGCCGAACCGGCTAATGCAAATAAACGAATACTGTGATCTTCCCAACGATTCTGCCTAATTGATGAAAAAATTCCAAGTGGAATTGCTGTTGCTACTGCAAATATAAAAGCTAAAATCGAAAGCTCAAGTGTTGCTGCAAATCTATACCGCAAAGCGTCTGAGACGTCTTCATTTAGAACTTCTGAATAACCCCAGTCAAAAGTGATTACACTTTTCAAATAAGTAAAATACTGTACATAAATTGGCTCATTAATGCCGTGCTTCTCAGCCAACATTTCGTACTGTTCATCAGTAGTTCTTTCAGTAACGTATGCAGCTAATGGATCTCCCATGCCATATGACAAGTAAAATGTGATGATAGTAACACCTAACAAGACCGGAATAGTCAATGCTAATCTTCGGGCTACATATATCCAGAGTTTCACGTCACGCTAAAGAACGTTTTACTTAAGAATACAGTGTCTAGCTCTTACTCAAAGTGTAGTACAATGTACCATGCATCATATTATGATACCAACCATTAACCCAGTCTTTGACAATTCTATAACTTGTTGGTTGATAACACCAAATATGTAATGCTTTTTCATGCTCTAAATCCGCAATGTCATAATACATCTGCTGTCTTTGGAAGGTATCTTGTTCAGCCGCCGCTTCCATTATTAAATTATCAAGATCATCGTATTGAAAGCCTAAATAGTTGGAAGGGTAATATCCCTCTGCACCATGCAAGAAAGGATGAGCAAAGTTGTGCGGATCTGAATAATCTGCACCCCATCCAAGCATGAAAATTGGAATTTCTCTGGTCTTAAGTTTGTCTAAGAACAGTGGCCATTCAAGCCCTTGAATCTCAATATTGAATTTAGGGTTTAAACTCTCAATCGAATTTTCAAGTAATAATAATCCTTCAAGCCTCACATCATTACCTAAGTTGTAGTAAGCATCAACACTGAATCCAGTATCCCAAACACCGGCTTCTCTAAAGTGCATTTCTGCCATAGACAAATCATAGCTATATTGCGGACCATTTGGATTATATCCTAACATACCATCAGGAATTGGACCTCTTGGTTGCTGACCTCTATTATCTATTACGTCGTTGATAAATGTATCATAATCGAAAGAATAGCAGAATCCTTTCCTAATATCCTCATTAGCAAAAAAATCACTAGAAGGAGCAGACCCCTCGTGATTAGCTATATTATGGTTAAAAGATATCTGAATCATAGTCATAGATGGAAGATTAGACTTGTAGTCAATATTATCGTAAGTTAACGCTTCATCAACAAATGTTGGTTGAACATAGACGGAATCTGCATTGCCTGACCTTAGTTCTAATAATCTTGCAGATTGGTCATTATTCTTCTTAATAACTACAGTTTCTATGAAACCTTTTGCTGTAACACCAAAGGACTGTCTCTCACTATCGGACCAGCCTCTCCAATAATCTGGATAATACTGCATTAAAACATACTGCTCTGGAACCCATTTTCCGCCATAATCCTCATTCATCATGTATGGACCCGTACCCATTACTTCCTTTTCAATTGACGTACATTGTACTCCAGCTGCAGGGACTCCACAACCTTTGCTAGAAACCCAATCCTTAGAAACGATTGAGCCTGCAGTGTAAGCCATAATTGGCAAAAATCGTGGCGCAGCTTCTTTTAACTGGAATTGAACTGTATATTGATCAATCTTAGTGATACTATCTACTATTCCGTCACCATCTTCATCTGTATCATCAAGTAATTCTGCGTACATCCATGAAGGACCAAGACCCATTATCAACAATCTATTAATTGAAAATACTACATCATCTGCGTCCATTTCTGAACCGTCATGGAATGTGACTCCTTGCCTAATTTTGAAAGTGTAAGTCAAACCATCTTGTGATATTCCGCCGTTAGATGTGGAGGGCACTTCTGTAGCCAAGACAGGAATCAATTTATCTTCCTGATCTCTATCATAAAACACTAAGGTTTCATAAGTATTCGATAGAACTCCTCCGCTAGCTGAATCGTAAGCTTCTGCTGGATCTAGTGTTCGTGGATCTCCTATACTAACTGTTGTGTAAACTTTAGGATCGGGAGACTTAGATTCAGATGATTTCTCAGCAATTACCCTAATAGTCCTATAAACTGTATCAGGGATGTTCTCTTCACTAGTGACCGTGAGCTTGACTGGATAACTACCAAGTACTGAAAAACTACTGAAACCACCTG
>CAXHBG010000009.1:0-30535 GCA_964015055.1 uncultured Thermoplasmata archaeon | reverse complement strand
TTATTGCCTTAGCATATAGTTTAGGACTTCTTTCCCCTGAACAGGCTTTAGTGGCTTTCACAACGTCCATGGCTGCTGCAAGCGCAGACACTATGGCTAGTGAAATAGGCGTTCTTTCTCCATCTCCTGTGTTAATTACCAATCCTAGTAAAGTGGTTGAACCCGGAGTCGATGGAGGTATTTCTTTCGAAGGTTTGACGGCATCTTTTCTGTCATCAGTGTCAATTTCAATGCTAGCTTATGCTGGTTTTCTTGTGTTAATAGAAGAAAATCACGTCTTTTATGCATCAATCGAATTAAATTATCTTTTTATTTCTGTATTTTTTGGTTTTTTTGGTAGTGTAATTGATTCTTTCCTTGGTGCAACGTTGCAGAACAGAGGGATTTTAACAAATAATGGTGTTAATTTAGCATCAATTTCAATTTCAGTCTTACTTTCGCTATCTTTTTTAGAAGTTCTTTAGTTCTTTTGAACGTATTTTTATATATTCGTCTCTTAACTCGTGTAAAGATATAAATGTTACCAGGAAATTCACCAGTAGTCATTCTGAAAGAAGGAACTCAAAGGGACAGCGGAAAAAAAGCCACACAGAATAATATTGCAGCTGCTAAAGCCATAGCAGAAGCAGTCAGATCTACACTAGGTCCTAAAGGCATGGATAAAATGCTTGTTGATTCTATGGGTGATGTGATAATAACTAATGACGGAGTTACTATTTTGAAAGAAGTGGAAGTTCAACACCCTGCAGCTAAAATGATTGTTGAGATTGCTAAAACACAAGATTCGGAATGTGGTGATGGAACTACTACTGCAGTTATTCTTGCAGGTGAGCTTTTGAAAAACGCTGAAGAATTAATGGATAAAGGGGTTCATCCAACAGCTATATCGAATGGTTATCGAAGAGCCTCTAATGAATCGTTGGAGCTTCTGGACAAAATCTCTAGAAAAGTTAGCCGCTCCGATGTTAAGACATTGAAATCA
The DNA here is from genome assembly GCA_964015055.1 of uncultured Thermoplasmata archaeon. Lineage (GTDB taxonomy): Archaea > Thermoplasmatota > Poseidoniia > MGIII > CG-Epi1 > CG-Epi1. The sequence continues at coordinate 29,553 of CAXHBG010000009.1, read as the reverse complement.
ATTGCTATAACTTCAATGACTGGTAAATCCTCAGAAGCTAATGCCGATTTTTTAGCAGATCTAACTGTAAATTCGATTAAGGCTGTAGCAGAGAATAAAGACAAAAATCATGTTGAGGTCGATAGGTCTAACATTAAAATTCAGAAAAAGCAAGGGGGTTCTATAGCAGATACTGAGCAAGTTTCAGGGATAATAATGGATAAAGAACCAGTTCATACAGACATGCCTAGGAATGTAAAGAAAGCAAAGGTGGCTTTAATTGATGCACCTCTAGAAATTAAAAAGACTGAAATTGAATCGAAAATTCAAATTAACGATCCTTCTCAGATTCAGGCTTTTTTGGACCAAGAAGAATCTACGATCAAGAAGATGGTCGATACGATCTCAAAATCAGGAGCTAATGTTTTGATTTGTCAAAAGGGTATTGATGATCTGGCTCAACATTTCCTTGCTAAAAATAATATCATGGCCATTAGACGTGCTAAGAAATCGGATATTGATGCATTGTCTAAGGCAACGGGTGGTAGAGTTATATCTAATATTGATTCAATGAGTAAGAAAGATCTTGGTTTTGCAGGTTTGGTCGAAGTCAGGAAAATTGGTGACGACGATATGACTTTTGTAACTGACTGTAAAAATCCTAAAGCAGTCAGTATTTTGGTGAGGGCAGGAAGCGAACATGTGGCTGATGAAATTGAGCGAAATCTTGATGATGCAATTGGCGTGGTCTCTTTGGTATTTAAAGACGGTAAAATCGTTACTGGAGGAGGTGCTGCAGAAATTGAGCTAGCTTTGAAATTGAGAAAGTTTGCTCCAAGAATCGGTGGACGAGAGCAAATGGCAATCGAGGCTTTTGCCAATGCGATTGAAGTTGTTCCAAGTACCTTGGCTGAAAACGCTGGATTAGATGTAATTGATACGTTAATGGGATTGAGAAAATCACATACAAAGAAGGGTCGAAATCAACATGCCGGTCTAGATGCATTTTCAGGAAAAGTCGTTAACATGCAATCAAGAAATGTTGTTGAACCTTTGAGAGTCAAAACACAAGCTGTGAGCAGCGCTACAGATGTAGCTACAATGATTTTGAGAATTGATGATGTTATTGCGTCAAAGCAACCAGATGGTCCAGAACCTGACGGTAGCGATGGCATGGGCGGAATGGGCCCTGGGATGATGTAAATTTAGTTACGTGAGGGTTCAGGAGCATCTGGATTGACATCCAGATTTTCCATAGCTTTTTCAGCCTTACTCTTACTTATTTTCCCTTCCCGTAGAAGAGAGCTGATTGCAGCGGCGGCGATGTATTGATCATCTATTTCAAAATATTTTCTCAAATTTTCTCTAGTATCGCTTCTTCCAAAACCATCAGTTCCAAGTGTTGTATATTTTCCAGGGATCCAACTTCTTATCATATCAGGTATTGCTTTCATATGATCAGTAGCTGCAATAGTGGTCATTTCCTTATTATTCATAACTTTAGTTATGTAAGGTATTTTGGCTTTTTTCATTGGATTTAAATTATTCCATCTTTCACATTCAATTGCTTCTCTTCTGAGGCCACCAAAGCTTGTGGCACTCCATATTTCACAATTAATTCCTAAATCATTCAAAATTTTCTCAGCTTTCAAAACTTGTATCATTATAGGTCCACTACCTATTAGCCTAACTTCAGCCTTTGACGATCCCTTAAATTTGTATATTCCTTTTAAAACACCTTCTTCGCAGTTTTTTGGAATAGCTGGCATTTGATAATTCTCATTATAGAGTGTTAAGTAGTAAAAAATATCTTCATTATTATCATACATTCTTCTTAGACCTTCTTTAACGATTATTCCAATCTCGTATGCGAAAGCTGCATCATATGATAGACAATTTGGCACTGTTGTAGATGTTAGAAGACTGTGTCCATCCTGATGCTGGAGCCCCTCTCCGTTTAACGTAGTCCTTCCTGCCGTAGCTCCCAATAAAAATCCTTTAGTTCTCGAATCTGCTGCGCACCATATTTGATCACCAACTCTTTGAAATCCAAACATTGAGTAATAAATGTAGAATGGTATAGTAGGTTTACCCACTGTTGAATAAGCCATACCTGCAGCAGTAAAGCTACTCATTGCTCCAGCTTCAGATATTCCTTCTTCTAAAATTTGGCCGCTTTCAGATTCTTTATAGCTTAATAGTAATTGCGAATCAACGGGTGTGTAAATTTGGCCTTGAGCATTGTATATTTTGAATTCTGTAAACAAAGCTTCCATTCCAAACGTTCTAGCTTCATCAGGTACTATAGGAACTACAAGGTTCCCAATCTTGTCATCTTTCATAAGATTTCTAAGTAATCTTACAAATGCCATCGTGGTAGAAACCTCTTGTTCTTTCGGTGTCCCTTTATCAAACTCTGTAAAAGCGCTATCTTTAGGCATATGAAATCCACTGTATGTACTTTTTCTTGTTGGTAAGTAGCCGCCCAGCGCGTTGCGTCTATCTCTGAGGTATTTTATTTCTTCACTGTCAGAAGATGGTTTGTAGTAAGGCATTTCTTCAAGTTCAGAATCTGTAAATGGAATTTCTAGTAAATCTCTAAAATATGCCCAGTCAGACTTTTCCAGTGATTTCTTTTGGTGAGTCATGTTACGTGCTTCAAATCCCTTGCCCAGAGCCCATCCTTTTACGGTTTTAGCCAGAATTACTGAGGGCTGTCCAATGTGTTTCGTAGCCTCATTGTACGCTGAGAATAGCTTTACTGAATCGTGGCCGCCTCTTCTCAATTTAGTTAGTGCTTTATCATCTAAATGTTCAACTAATTTTTTTAACTCATTTTCAGGTCCAAAAAAGTTTTCTCTTATGTAATTTCCAGTTGAAGCTGCTAAATTTTGAAAATCTCCATCTACAGTATTTTCCATTTTACGCAGTAAATGTCCCATTTCATCTTTCTGCAATAGTTCATCCCAGTCTCTCCCCCAAAGAACTTTAAGTACATTCCAACCGGAACCTCTAAAGATTGCCTCAAGCTCTTGAACTATTTTCCCATTTCCTCTTACGGGACCATCTAATCTTTGTAGGTTACAATTGATTACAAATGTTAAATTATCTAATTTTTCTCTGTGAGCTAAGTGTAGGGCATGTAGAGTTTCCGGTTCATCACACTCACCGTCTCCTAAGAATGCCCATACTCTGCTTTTGGATGTGTCGGCAATTCCCCTCTCGTGTAAATAACGTAGGAATCTTGCATGGTATATAGCATTTGTAGGCCCTAGTCCCATTGATACAGTAGGAAATTCCCAAAAGTCTGGCATTAATCTTGGATGTGGATAACTGGATAAGCCATCAGTAAAAGCTTCTCTTCTGAAGTGATCTAGTTGATGTTTTGTAAGTCTTCCTTCTAAAAAAGCTCTCGAATAAATTCCAGGGGATGAATGCCCTTGATAGTAAATGAAATCTCCAATTCCATTTTCTTTTCCCTTAAAAAAATGGTTAAATCCAACCTCATACAGGCTTGCAGCCGATGCATATGTAGAGATATGGCCTCCAAGTCCAGCAAAATTCTTGTTTGCCTTAGAAACCATCATTGCTGCGTTCCACCTAATAATTCTTCTTATTTTCTTTTCTATAGCTTCATCACCAGGGTAGTTAGATTCGGATTCAGGAGGAATAGTATTAATATACGGACTATTTGTTAACAACGGTATTGAGATATTTCTAGTTCTGGCCTCTCTTATAAGTGTTTGTAAAAGATATCTTGCTCTTTCTTCACCCTTAAGATCAATTATGGCAGCGATTGATTCAATCCACTCTTCAGTTTCTTGTGGGTCTCTATCAGGTAATTGTTGTCGGTATCCTTTTTCCATTATTATTAATCCTGCAACATGTTTGTATTGATGTGTTTATTTAACTCTTTTTTATCTTTTCGATTTGTACTTTGAATATAGGATATCAATAATGGAAAGTAAACAGAAGCTTCTCCCCAGATCATTACCTCATCCATGTGGCTATCATTTTTCCCCCAAGATATGGCCTCTTTTAATGTAGATCCAGACAAACCACCGTCTCTTGAATCTGCAGTACTTATTTGAATTCCAAAACTGTGCTTCTTAACATTGTACCCAAGCATTTCAGCCATAACAACAGAGTCCTGGGAATAATTTTTTGGTACTCCGCCACCTACTACCACTAATCCTGAATCTCCGGAAATGTTTTTCATCATGGCAATTTCTCTTAAATCCTTGATTGAATCGATACTTACACTATTTTCTTCCTCAACTTGGTTCATTGCAAGGCCAATTCCTATTGAGCAATCGTTAATGGCAGGAATAAAAATAGGTACATTCATCTCATATGCAGCTTGCATTACGCTATCCTGTGAATCTTCAGCTCCAGACAACCATCGTCCACAAATGTACATAAATTCTCTACTTGAGTAATTTCCGGGTTTCATTTCCTTTGCAATTTTTTTATATGTTAAATCTACGTGTTGTAACTCAAGTTCATCTAAAACATGATCGTATATTCTGTCTATCATTAAACTCTGAAGTTTTCTATCATCAACTTGTTTGTTTAGTACATAGTGCCTGTAACCTAGCGCTTCAAGCATATCTTGCTCAAATAAAGCACCTGTGCAAACCAAGCAATCTACTAAATTATTTCTAACTGAGTCTATAACCAGTTGGCGTAATCCAGCACTAAATATACTTCCAGCTAAAGACCATATTATCGTTGCCTTTCCTTCTAGCTTTTTTTTGTAAAGTTTTGCGCCAGTCCCTATTTGACGAGCTTGAAAACTACTTTTGCTAAAGGCCTCTATTAATTCATAAGAATTTTTTATATCATCAAATGTAATATGCTTAACTTCTTCGCTTAGTATTTCATTTCTTTGTGATATCTGTTCATCCGTGAATTGGGATGTTGGCTTCTGGGGGAAAAGATTTTTTTTCATATTAATTCTCCATTATAATTAATTTACTTTTTTCTCTTATTCGAAGTGCCTTAATTCTATTTTTTTTTAAGTTTAATAATATTTCTTTATCGTTCGTAGCAATCAAATAACCTTTTTTTGCAGATTCTATCAGCAAGTCATCAGCATATCCTATTCCTATGTCGATTGATTTAATTTTGGAGCAGAACGCAAGGGCTGCAATACTTTGTTTAGTTTTCAACTTTTTTAATTCGTTAATGACACACGTTGGTATTCTTATTTCATAGTCTGGTACAACTCGTGCTACAGCCTCTCTGAAGTCTATGCCTCCATTAAATGTCCAAAGTATTATGTTTGTGTCTGGTAATACAATTTTCATTCTTCAATAGTACCGTAACCTATCAGATGCCATTTACCATCCGCTCTTCTGCTAAGAGCTATTCTTTGACCTACAGGTGCACAAACTGGTATTGTTAATTTGATGTCTACTATGTTGCCTTTTACTGTGACTGGGACTCCAACGGTAGTACGCGTGCCTACTGTAATCATTAATGGTTCTTTAGTTTTTATTTCATCCATGTCTTTAACGTTCTTAGTTCCGACAACTCTCTCTAACAATGTGGCATTTACGTTAAATCTTTCCCAAACCGGAGGTAAGGTTTCAGGCTTACCAATAACATTTCCTAGTAATGAATCTGATTTAGTAATCGAAGGATCTAGACTAGTTCCAATGGCTACCAGTCCTCCTGGTTTGATTTCTTTTCTTGAAGTACCGCTATGAAGCGTAGTTACTTTCGTTTTTATTGGCTCTAATCCCTTCTTTGTATTTCTTCCTGGCCTTATCTCTATACTATCACCAATCTTAATTTTACCTTTTTTGATAGTGCCTCCTAAAATTCCACCTTTAATATTTTTAGGTAGTGTTCCGGGTTTGTTAATATCAAAAGAGCGTGCTATGTCCATTTGAAAGTCATCATCTGTATTTTTATTTGGAGTTGGGAAAAGAGTTTCAATAACCTCAATTAATAGGTCAATGTTTTTATTATGGTGTGCAGATACAGGAATAATCGGTGCATTTTCTAAAAGTGAACCTCTCAAGAACTCTTTAATTTCATTGTAAGATTCGAGAGCTCTTTCTTTGGTACATATATCAATCTTACTTTGAACAACTATGAATTTGTCGAAGCCCATTATTTCGAGAGCTGAAAGATGCTCTCTAGTTTGTGGTTGTGGGCATTTTTCGTTTGCAGCTATGATTAAAATTGCAGCATCCATTATTGCAGCTCCGCTTAGCATTACAGCCATCAGTGTTTCGTGACCGGGAGCATCAACAAAGCTTACAGTTCTTAGGTGCTCATTTTTTGCATTTTCATAATTCTTTAAATTCGGTTTGGAAGTATAAGTTACGTTCTTTTTTTCAGTAACTTTATAAAATTCAGCATCGGCATAACCCAACTTAATAGAGATTCCTCTCTTTAATTCTTCACTATGTTGATCTGTCCATTTCCCAGTAAGGGCTTGTGTAAGGGTGGTTTTTCCGTGATCTACATGCCCTACCATTCCGATATTTATTTCGGCTTGGGGGGCAGTGCTCAAATTAAGCCTCCTCTGGCTGTAGTAACTCCTCTATGGATTTTGGACCATATTCAATAACCTTTAGATTAATTTGTGAAACTTCGCTGTTCAAATTTCTTCCTCGTATCAACTTCCTGCGTCTTTGACCATCTTTAACAGGATGAAAACCTACCGATTTTCTCATTAAAATCTTTCGTCTCTGATTTCCATCTATGTCTCCTCTAAGCGGGACACCAGAATTATCTGATCCTCCGGTTATTTTTAATCGATATCCAGGTAAATCCAAGAAAATTCCGTCAATTTCTTCGCCCACAGATTTTCCAACAAGAGCGTTAGATTTATCTTCTGCGAGAACTTTCTGGTAAGCTTTCTTTTCTTTCGGGTCAGCTATAACTGTTTTGAATTCTGCCATTTAACTCCTCAGTTGTATTGACGCACAAATGCTAATATTTAAAGAATCGTCTCAAAGTAACATTAATATACTGAGTAATTACATATCCTGTATGAGCCTACTCGTTATTGCCATTGATCGAGACAATGATCTGGGTAGGAAGACAGGGATTCGCAGTCCAGTTTTGGGTCGTGAAGCTAACATTAGAGCCAGTCTCGAACTAGGGCTCTCTGACCCTGAAGAAAGTGATACTAACACAATGCTTGCAGCTATAAAAACATATGATCAGTTGCTAGAAAAAGGTAAAAAGGTTGAAGTAGTTACAATTTGTGGAGATGTCAGAGTCGGTACGAAGTCTGACATGAAGATAGCTAACACTCTTGATCAAGTGATTTCCAAAACAGGAGCTAAAAGAGCAATTCTTGTTAGCGATGGTGCGGAAGATAGGGAGCTAGAACCTATCATACGTTCGCGTCTCCGTATTGACTCTACTAGAATGGTTGTTGTCCAGCAATCAAGGCCGATTGAAGATACTCTTTACACTATAGTACACAAGATGGAAGATCCTAAAATTCAAAGGCAGTTCATACTTCCTATGGCACTAATAGCTTTAGCCTGGGGTTTAGCCAGTTTACTAGGGTCTTCTGAGATAGCTTCAGGGGCTATTTGGGTAATATTAGGAGGGTATTTGCTAGTTAAAGTTGCAGGCTGGGAAGAGGCAATTAAAAAGTTTTATTCCGATTTACTAACAGTTACAAGTGAAAGAGTTCCTCTCTATTCTTACGCATGGCTAATTGCAGCCTTGATGATGATAGTTGGTCTTACAAGGGGTCTTGACCAAATGCAAGAAGCAGCTAATGTTGGCGGAGGAATTTTGGGGATGGTTCTTGCATTTCTGTCATTAGATGGTATTCTTTTACTGTTTTTGTTTGCATTAGTTATTATTGAAGTTGCACGCACAATAGATACTTACTTGCGTGACGGAGTTTTCAATATCAATATCGTTAGATTCATTTTTACTGTTGCAAGTATGGGTCTTATTTTCGCAGGGATCGTGGAGATTGTCGATGACATATTCGTTAAAGATAATTTCAATTCAGAAAATGTCACTTACATTCTTAGTGGGTTAATTCTACAATTTATTGGTTTGTTGGTTCATGACAGTATCCGTGGAAGAGTGGATGACGTATCTGTTGCATCCGAAGAATAATTAATGTCTACTTGTGAAGTATTACGGATAGGTCACCGGCCAGAACGAGATAAGCGTATTACTACTCATGTTGCACTGACAGCTAGAGCATTCGGCGCTTCGAGGATTTACCTTTCTAATCCCGATAGTCGTGTAATAAGTTCCGTCGAGGAAGTTGTTGACAAGTTCGGCGGAGACTTTTCTATAGAATCTACCTCCAATCCTAAAAAAGTTGTATCTTCTTCGAATTTACTTATTGTTCACTTGACAATGTTTGGTTTACCTATTGATACTAAAGTGGATGATATAATAAATGAAGGTAGAGACATACTCTTCATCGTTGGAGCTGAGAAAGTACCAGCTTGGGTCTTTGAGTTGTCTGATTATAATATTGCAATTGGTAATCAACCACATTCCGAAGTGGCAGCTCTTGCGATTGCCATGAACAAATTATATCCAAAAAGATACAATGCTGAGTTCGATGGAAAGATATCAGTAATACCTTCAGCTACTCATAGAGAGATGAAAGGCTCTAGTTAGATTCACTGTCTTGTAGTTTTGTCATCACTATATCGATAAAAGACATTTTAATCTTACCTTTTCGATCCTTTCGTGGAACTTCTTCAGTTCCAATTTCAACATTTTCCACTTCAACTTTTATTTCTCTGCTGAATCTATTTTTAAATTGTTCAGCTACATTAACTGCATTTGAGATTGATTTCCCTCTTGCCTTCAAATGTACTTTTTCAATTTCATCTCGACTAAAGTAAGACATCATGTCTGGAAAATAAAGGAAGGGATCTTCGTGTCCAATGAATATTGTACCCGTCTTGCCTTCAACTTTTTTATTGATTCTAAATCTTCTCTTTGGCCTTGAAGTTTTATTATTTTTTTTGGTATTTTCTTTCTTTTCATTACCTTTCTTTTCAGCCATAAATTAATAATTGATGTAGGTATATATTGCTAATCAAAGCTTTCGCCAGTCCATTTATAATCTATTCGCCTATAAAATATTAGACTAAATAATGATAAAACTCCACATATAATAGATAATGCAACTAGAATTGTCGAGGGTCTGTGATTTATTGCTAAACTTAGTATAGTCATAGCAATCATAGGAGGCACAGATATCAAAAAGAATTTAATGAAAACAAATGCATCAAATAGGGCTGAATTAGTTTTTAATCCTGTTGACATTGCAGTGTAATTGACTATGTAAATTCCAACGGTTATCATTACTATCAATCCAATAGGGAGCAAATTTAATTCGTTGCTCATGTAAGAAATAATGGCCATAAAAACAAGTGGAATCCACCAAGTTATAGTCCCAAATAGAAATAATCTTGCTCTTATTATGTCCGATACTTGTATGGGTAGCGTTGAATAAAAGTGGGGAGTGTCTATAGAATTTAACCAAGAATACAGCATGGTTCCAAAAAATCCTATCATTACTCCATAAAAAATGGTGTTAAAATCAATCTGAATTGGTAGTCCTCGATCAAGAAACCAATTCATAAATGTTAGGAATCCAAGAGGAAATAGGAATGAAAAGAACATTTTTGTTCCAGTTTTACTTCTTTCTAAATCTATTCTCTCTTTTGCAATAATTCCGGGCATACTCATTTTGTTTGCCCAGTAATACTTTTGGCTATATTCTTTAAATCTATTTTTGTATCCTATTATATTTATGCTGCTCGTGTTGCTGTGCTCTTTAATATTCAAAGTTGCAATAGAAGATAATGCAATTGGAACTATCATTCCTACAACAAGCATACGCATATCTCTGTGTAAATACCAGTCAAGACTTCCGGTTATTTCGTATTTGTAGAAAATGGCAGAATAGCAAATTATGAAGAGCATGGCTGAGAAAATTGTTTGACCTAAGGAAACTCTGTAAAAACTTGAAATGTAATATGAGAATGAGATTCCAGTGCAAAATGAGATGTAAAGTGTAGTGCTAAAAATTAATAAATTTGCTAGACTGATGTCCGTGTAAAAGGTTCCCATAATTGCACCTAATAAAGCAGGTATCATTGTGAACAAAGTATAAAATATAATTTCTTTACAAAAATATAAAAATGTAATCTTCCTTTGTGTTATTGGCTGTGTTGAAGAAAGTCCTAGTATCAACCCGAAGTATCCAAATATTCTTTCTAGAAATTCATTCCCGAAAAAGGCTAGAGACCCTGCAAAAAGGCCATAAAATATTGCAGAAATGTGGAGTATTTGTAAGTAGTCATTATAGCCCATATCCTCTATCATAACGTCTGAAAATAGTATTGAAATTAAACCAGTAATGAGCACTAATACAGGGAACGAAAAAAATCCTCTTCCACTTGCAAAACTAGTATTTAATCGGACTTCTTCTTGAAGCATTCGAATTAAAATTAGTCCATTCATTTAACAATCTCATGAAATAAATCTTCAAGGGTAAGGTTCTGTTTTCTTAAATCACCAATATTAATAAGTGATTGTATCTGACCTTGATGTATAATAGCAGCTCTATCGCACAATCTTTCAGCATTCTCGAGCAAATGAGTATTGATAAAAACAGTCCCTCCTTTTTTTACGTATTCTTTAAGCCATTCCCTAACTTTGGCTTGAACTAAGGGATCAAGATTTATGAAGGGTTCATCGAGGAACATTAGCTTGGTCTCGGATATGAATGCTGAGGACAACATTACTTTTTGTTTTTGACCTCTTGATAAATTTCGACAAACTCTTCCTTCCATTGTTTCTAGTTCAAAAAATTCAAGCCAATAATCTATATTCGAGTCTGGAATTTGCCTTATATTTACTACTAATTCCAATACTTCTCGAGGTGTTAAAAAGCTAGGAGGGGATTCCTGTTCCGGGACTATTGAAATTTTAGGTTTAATGGTTCTAAAATTACTAAATGTATCCATTCCAAAGACATCGGCTATACCTTTTGATGATTTTAACTGACATGTAAGGATTTTCAGAAGAGTTGTTTTACCTGCACCGTTTGGGCCCAATAATCCAAAAAATTCCCCTTCACTTACTTCTAAATTTATTTTTTTTAGAGCTTCAACTTCATCATAGTTTTTTGAAAGATTACTACACGTGATTACAGGCATTTTAGGTAAACATTTTTTTTATAGTTCTAGAGATTATTCCCTCATCTTCAGTATCTACTTTTGGCTCCTCTTTATCTTTTCCAAAAACAGTTTTCCTTAAAAAGTACATATTATCTTCGTAACTTAGGGTTTCTTTGCCTATCAATCTCATGGGTAGAGGTAACATTTCCCATGTTTTTTCAATTATACTTTGATATTTCTTATCATCATTGATATATGAAAAACCCTTACTTGCAATACCATTCATCGATGAAATTACAACTTGTGTCGCTATGTTCAAAGCTACCGAATCAACTTTGTCTTTTGCCATCCCTGAGACTGCTGATGCTGAATTATTTAGCTCTTTTCTTATTTCTTTCGCGTTATTATTTATTTTGTTCTTGATATCTTCCAGCATAAGTCACTAACAGATTTATGTTAATTAAATCTCTCCCTGTCTCAACTATTCACAATGATAATTTTTGTAGACCAATTCTATTATTAATTCGTCTTTCCAGAGGTATTCTAAGCGGGGGTCGCATAGCCAGGCCAATTGCGCTGGGTTTAGGTCCCAGTCCTTAGTGGTACGAGGGTTCAAATCCCTCCCCCCGCACCATCAATATACTACAATAAACTTTAACTATTTCCTACCTTGTGTAAACTATGTTTGGAGGGATAGAGCTCGGAGGCACAAAATGCACTTTGGCAGTGGGAGAATCTCCAAACAATATTATTTCAAAAAAAATTATTAGTACTAGTGATCCAGAAAATACTTTTTCTGAAATTTATTCTTTCTTCAGTAATTTTCCGTTAAAGAAGCTCGGTGTGGGCTCATTTGGACCAGTCGTTTTAAACCCAGATTCACAAAAATTTGGTACAATTGTTGCTGAAAGTAAAGACGGCTGGAAAGGTGTTAATGTTGTCAATTATTTGACGAAAATTTGTTCGGATGTCTCAATTGATACTGATGTGAATGTCGCAGCAATCGGTGAGTATACATATGGATTAGAAGACAAATGTCAAACTCTAGTCTATGTTACAGTAGGAACCGGTATAGGTGTTGGTGTACTTTTAGATGGGATGCCTTACAAGGGTAATTTTCATTTGGAAGCTGGACACATGAGGATTCCAAATACACATAATTATTCTGGTGTATGTAATTTACATGGAGACTGTTGGGAAGGATTGGCAAGTGGTCCATCAATGAAGGCTAGATGGGGCGTAGATCCTGTAGATTTGCCAAAGAATCATGAGGCTTGGGCTATCGAAGCTAAATTGTTGTCACTGGGTCTCATAAATATAATAAGTACTTATTCTCCAGAAAAAATTATTGTGGGAGGGGGAGTACTGTCCCAAGAGCATCTGCTTTCAATGATAAGGAGTAACATAGCTATACTTTGGAACAACTTCACTCCTTTAGGTGATCTTTCCGATCTAATTACTAAGCCAGTTTTAGGAAAGGATTCAGGAATAATTGGTGCATTATCATTAGTATGTTGATTTGTGGTGGTCCCGCCCAGATTTGAACTGGAGTCTATACCACCCCAAGGTACAAGGATGCCAAGCTACCCCACGGGACCTTGAGAATAAATCTGCAATATGTTAAAAAAATTAATCGTACGGAAGTAATTCGTCAATCAAATCTAAGTGCGATACGTAGATTTTACGACAACAGTATCTCTCTATTCCTAAATCGTCCATAACTTTGGCTGGATCCTCCCCATTCTCTTGTCTTTCGACAAATTCCTCGTAAGCTCCTCCAACTACTTTGTTGCAACTGAAACATCGGACTGGTACTAACATTTTTAGATCACCTGTATGACTTTTGCCTCTTTTTCCTTGCTCCGCGTCCCAGTGGATGCTTAGGTTCTTTACGTCTGGTGTCATTTACTAAAAGGGCACGATCATAACTCTGGAATAGGTTTTGTAAATCTTCGTCTCCGAACCACTCGATAATTCCTCTAGCGATGGCAGTTCTGGTAGCTTCGGCTTGCCCCATTACGCCGCCTCCTGCTACACTAACATTAATGTCGACACGGTTTTTTTGCTTACCAGCTAATTCTAAAGGTTCTTGAATTTTTAATCTTGCTAACTCTGGTTGGTAGAATTCAACAGGCTTATTATTAATTCTCACACGTCCCTTTCCAGACTTAAAAGTAGCTCGTGCGATAGCTGTTTTTCGCTTACCACTAGTATGAATCACTTTTGCCATTTTAGAATTTAGCTCCTAGTATCTTGGAAACTTCACCGAGTGATACATATTTAGTATTATCATTCATCTGGGCTTTTTTCACGGTTTCAATATTTTTTTCATCAATTGAAGCTGGTTTTCCTATATCCACTCTCAATCTTTTGAAAGCTTCTCTTCCACGAGGCTTCTGATATGGAATCATACCTCTAACGGCTCTCTTTAGCATAAGATGCGGCATCCTAGGATAAAATGGTCCTTTTCTTGGATGGTTTAACTGCCTTTTTTCAATGTACTCACCCATAACACTATCTTTATTTCCAGATATAACTGCTTCTTCTGCGTTTATTATGTGTATTTCATCTCCATTAAGTAAACTTTTTGCAGCATAGCTTGCCAGTCTTCCCATTATACAACCACTTGCATCTAGTACCTTCATTATCCAATCACCACTACATCTTTTCCAGTTGGGTTCTTTTTAATGAAATCATTATAAATCATACATTTTCCGCCAGCACTTTCAATTTTTTGAATTGCAGTTTTTGTAAAGCTATATGCTGAAACTGTAACTTTTTTGCTTAAAGTGCCACTTCCCATAATTTTACCAGGAATTACTACTTTACCATTTTTAACAGCATTATATTCAATTTTACTTACATTAACAACAGGCCAGTTGCGACTAGGGCCTTCTAACTTCTTAGCAATACTTTTCCAGATAGGTGCATCATTTTTCCTTGATGCTGCTTTTAACTCGTCTATAGTCTTGACTAATTCTGAGTTGCTTTTTCTTGAAATTTGCTTCTTTGACATAGTCTTTCTTGAAGTCAGATTGGCGGCCAGACTGTGCCGTATTTAAAGTATTAGTCGGGCCTAATTGTTACTTTACCTTCATTTATCTCTAATTTTTTAGATGTCAAAAGATGTAGAGCTTTCGGAAATATTCGATGTTCAAGTGGCAATATTTTTGCAGCCAGAGTCTCTTCATTATCATTTTTGTCTACTGCCACAGTCTCCTGCATTATAATTGGCCCAGTATCTATTCCTTCATCTACAAAGTGGACAGTACAGCCACTTTTTTTTACTCCAGATTTAATAACGTCTCTGTGTGCATGGGCTCCGGGGAATAACGGTAGAAGAGAAGGATGAATGTTGATGATTCGATTCTTGTATTTTGTTACGAAAGGTTTAGACAGTATTCTCATAAATCCAGCTAAAACAACTATTTCGATTTTATTTTTAGTCAGAACTTCTAGCATTTGGTGATCAAAGTCTTCTCTTTTTTTATCTTTTGATTCTATTATCCTGTAAGCAATATTGTGTCTTTTCGCTCTTTCCACAGCATATGCATCTTTTTTGTTTACAATTAATAACTCTATTTTGCAATTGGGTAATTTATTTTCTTTTGAGGCATCTATTATAGACTGAAAATTACTACCTCTTCCGGAAGCTAAAATTGCTACTCGCATTGTCTCAATTATTTGGTCACCCTTTTTATGATTATTTTTTGCAATATTTCAGCAGGATTCCATCCCCAATTTTTTCAGCTTTCTTTAATCTTAGCTGCAAAGTATCGATCTTGTTTGTAAAACCCGGTCCTCCGGCTACAGTTGGTGTTTTCTCTCCTCCAACAATTAGACTTGCTACAAAAATATTAATCTCATCAAATAAGTTTTGATTTAAGAATGACCAAAGCACGTTTTCGCCTCCTTCAACCAATATCTTTTTCAATCCTCTATCATATAATTTTTCCATTAGCAATTCGATGTCTATTTGTTTTTCTCCACACTTAATAACTTCCGAATTCCCTGCAATTTCTCCATTAAAATGATTTCCTACTGCTATGATTGTTTTGGATTTGTCATCAAGTACATTTGAATTTAATGGAGTTCTCCCATTAGTATCAAGTACGACTCTAACAGGATTTGTGGATTTTTTTTTGTTATTCTTAATGGTTAGCCTTGGATTATCTTCAATTACAGTCCCAATTCCGACAAGAATAGCATCTGATTCTTTCCTTAATTTGTTAACTCTCTCCATGTCTTCACTGTTAGAAAGTCTAATTTGGCTTCTGTCAGGAAGTGCTATTTTTCCGTCCGCAGACATTGCACAATTAATGATAATTTTTGTATCCACAATTTAATATTAGGCCATGCATTAAATAAAATGAGTAAGTACTCGTTTATGAGTACTCAGTATTCTTCGTTTTCGTTCGGGAAGTCTTGATTCTTCACGTCATCAACGTAATTCTCAACTGCTTGATTTATGTCCTCGTATAAATTAAGGTATCTCCTTAGGAATCTAGGATTGAATTCATGTGTCATTCCCAACATGTCATGTAGAACAAGAACTTGTCCGTCAACTTCGTTTCCAGCCCCAATCCCTATTATCGGTATTTCTAAGTCATTTGAGACTTTTTTGGCTAGATCTGCCGGTATTTTTTCTAAAACAATTGCAAAGCATCCTGCATCTTGCAATAATCGAGCGTCTTCAATTAATTTTTCTGCTTCAGCCTCTTGCTTAGCTCTTACAGTGTAAGTTCCAAATTTGTATATAGATTGGGGAGTAAGTCCCAAATGTCCCATTACAGGAATTCCTGCGGTGAGAATTCTTTGCACTGAATCAATTATTTCATTTCCTCCCTCCAGCTTTACTGCATGAGCGCCAGACTCTTTCATTATCCTAATTGATGATCGTAGCGCTTTCTTGGAATCTCCTTGATATGAACCGAAAGGTAAGTCAACCACTACTAATGCCCTTCTGGCTGCCTTAACAACCGAACTTGCATGGTAAATCATGTGATCCAGCGTTATAGGCAAGGTTGTCTCGTGACCTGCCATCACGTTTGATGCAGAGTCTCCAACCAAAATGACGTCAATTCCTGATCTATCAACTATTTTAGCCAGTGTGTAATCGTATGACGTAAGCATGGATATTTTTTCATTGTTATCTTTCATTTCCTGAAGAACTTTTGTTGTAATTCGCTTGTAATCCTTTACCATTATTGGCTAATTATATGAAGATGGCTAGTTATGCTTTTTCACGCTTTTTCTTTCGGCATTAGCCCGAACGTTTTTAATAGGGATATACAGAAGGGTAAATGTGCTTGGACATGAGTACATTCCGATAGGTATCTTTGCACTTGTTGCACTGTCATTTCCTATACTTACTTTCTTCGCCGGAAGATTCTTCCGTCCACATAATGACAATGAGCTCAAAAATTCAACTTATGAGTGCGGTGAAGTGCCTGTAGGCGAGGCACACATACAATTTCATTTCCAGTATTACATGTTTGCAATACTATTTGTCGTGTTTGACTTAGTAGTGGTCTTTTTGATTTTGTGGGTTCAAGTCTACCTTGTCTTAGATGTAGCTGCTAAAGTAATTATGATGTTATTTCTTCTTGTAACTCTTTTAGGGTTGTGGTATGCTTTTAGAAAAGAGGATGTGATCTGGATATGAGTGCGAAAGGCATTCGTGGAAATATTGAACTTCGTCGTGGTTTAGGCTCTAAGACCACTGATCGCGATAAAGTTATGGAGGATGGTCCTGCAGGCGATTGGCTAGCCCTTCGTTCTGACCAATTATTAAATTGGATTGATGATGCAGTTTACAACGCTGCAGAGTCGTCAGGTGTGCGTGAAGTTGTTGACAGAGTTACTCGCCCGATTTTCAATTTCGCCCAACGATTTTCTCCTCATCCACTTCACTTTGGTATTATGTGCTGTGCTATTGAAATGGGACAAGCCTCAGCTCCTGATCATGACATTGACAGATTGGGTCTTGTTTATCGTTCTTCCCCTAGACAATGTGATGTTCTCATTGTTAACGGCCCTGTTTGTGAAAAATTACGGCCTAAATTAAAGACACTTTATGAGCAAATGCCTGAGCCTAAGTGGGTTATTGCAATGGGAGAATGTGCCATTTCAGGCGGGCCCTATTGGGATTCGTATTCAGTAGTAGCTGGTGCGGATACTTTCATGCCTGTAGACGTTTACATTCCGGGGTGTCCGGTTAGGCCTGAAGCCTTAATGCACGGTTTTTTAACATTGCAAAAGAAAATACGTGAGAAAGAACCGGGTATGTTCTTAAGGCGAGATTAATTATGAACTTCAAAGATTTGCAGAAAGAGTTACAGAAAATGGATGGAGTTTCAAATCAGTCTTTAATTCGTCAAAATGTAATCAAAGTAGATTTAGACAAATCAGTTTCAAAGGCTTTTTTTACTAAACTTAAAGAAAAATATTTTTTTGAGCATTGCTCTTTGATTAGTGCTGTCGATAATCAGCCAGATTTTGAGTTAGTATATCACCTTTCATGCCTTAGTGGCGAGTTATCTGTTGATGATACTAGGATGTCAGCAATGATTGAAGTGCACATTCACCTAAAGAGAGATTCGCCATCAATAGACTCAGTCTCTGATTTATGGTTTGGAGCCAATTGGCATGAGCGTGAGGCTTTTGATTTAATGGGCATTTATTTTATTGGACATCCAGATCTCCGTCGAGTACTTTTACCTGAAGGTTTCGCAGGCCATCCTCTCAGAAAAGATTATGTTTATGAAATACATGAGGAGGAGTGGTAATGGCGGAAATGTGGATAAGTATGGGTCCGCAGCATCCCATGACGCATGGTCTTTGGACGTTAAAGGTTAAAGTTGATGGGGAAACAATAGTTGATGCCGACCCTGAGCTTGGTTATCTACATCGTTCTGTAGAGAAAATGGGTGAAAGAAGAAAGTACTTCATGAACACGACCTTAACAGACAGACTTTGCTATGCAAGTTCAACAACTTGGACTCACTGTTATGTAACTGCAGTTGAGGAATTGATGGAAGTTGAAGTTCCTGTCAGGGCAGAGTATATTCGAACAATTATGGTTGAGTTACAACGAATTGCTTCACATCTTATGTGGGCAGGTGCTTACATGCCTGATTTAGGGCACATTACTGGTGCACTTTATTTTTGGAGAGATAGAGAACTATTTTTGAATTTGCTAGAGCTTCCTAGTGGTAGCCGCTTACTCTACAACTACATGAGGATAGGTGGGGTAAAGAGGGATTTACCCGACGGTTTCGAGCAGAAAACGGAAAGGATTTTAAAACTGTTTGAGCAAAGACTTTATGAATATGCAGACCTTTTTGAAAATTCTAAAATTTTTCGAATGCGTACCGAGGATGTTGGTAAATTTACCGGTGCCCAAGCTATGAATCTTGGTATAACTGGTCCAAATTTAAGGGGTTGCGGTATTAATCACGACTTGCGCAGAGATGATTCTTATTCGATTTATGATGAAATAGATTGGGAAGTTTGTACAAGAGAAGCTGGTCCAGGCTACAGTGATTGCTTTAGTAGGTACATGGTCCGCATCGATGAAATGTTTGAATCAATAAAGATAATAAGAGAATGTTTCAAAAAGATGCCAAAAGGACCTACAATGTCTTCCCGGGTTCCTATCCGCGCTACAGGTGAGGCTTTTAGAAGAACTGAAGATTCTAGAGGGGAAGCTTTGATGTATCTTGTAGGTGACGGTTCTGATAGGCCATACCGATGGAAAATTAAAAGTCCGATGTTTACTACAATTTCTGCATGTCCATACTATCTTAAAGGGTACAAAGTAGCTGATATCCCAGCAATTATGGGAAGTATTGACATTTGTATAGGAGAAACTGACAAATGACATTATTCAATGTTTGTAAAGCCATGGCAGAGGCAACTGCCAACTTCTTCATAATACCTGTTCTCAATTTCCAAAGAAATCTCTTTCCACCATTTAGTTATCCTGCCGGTGATTTGGCGGATTGGTTTTCCAGTGGAGGAGGTATAGAAACCTTAGCTTGGGTTTATGCCGTGAATATCGCTTTCGCTATTGGCATGACCAACCTGATTCTTGTAATACACCTGGAAAGAAAAATTGCAGCACGAATACAAGATCGAAGAGGGCCTATGCTTTCATTGCGTTCCTTTAGGGAATTAGGCGAAGATCTGGCGGGTGGAGCTCCCACTTGGAGATTTAAAGGGAACTATAGCGGAATTGGAATAATTCAGAATATGGCTGATGGTATCAAAGCGATATGCAAAGAATTAATTATTCCAAACAAAGCTGATAAGTTTTTGTTTTCAATGGGGCCAGTTATTTTCATATCGTCTTCTGTTTTTCTAATAGTATTGTTTCCTCTATCAGATAGGTTTGCAGCCTCAGCTGCTCCCGCTGGGCTAATGGTGATTATGGCTGCTTTTTCTATTGCACCAATAGGAGTTCTAACTTCTGGATGGGCATCCAACAACAAGTATTCAATGATTGGTGGGATGCGATCTGCGGCCCAATTAATGTCTTATGAGATTCCACTATTGTTAAGCATGGCCGGAGTTTTTCTTCTAGCGGGTTCTTACAACCCAGTTGACATTGTTGAACAACAAAGAGAAGCTACATGGCTGTTCGGTTTGCCCATGTGGAACTTTATACCCCAATTCATTGGCTTTATTGTTTTCATGATTTGTATTCTAGCTGAAGTCGAAAGAGTACCTTTTGATTTACCTGAGGCTGAAGCTGAATTGGTCGAGGGCTGGACCACAGAATATAGTGGAATAAGATATATGTTCTTCCTTATGGCTGAATACATCCGTGGGTTTGCAGGTGCTGCAGTCTGTACAATTTTATTTCTTGGAGGCTGGGCAGGACCGTGGCCAGTTCCTCCTGAAGTTTGGTTTTTGATTAAAGTTTATCTAATAATTATATTTTGGATATTTATTCGCTGGACTGTACCTCGAATTCGTACTGACCAAATCCTAGAGCTCGGTTGGAAAAAACTTCTTCCTCTTTCACTAATTAACATATTGATAGTAATCTTCATGGTTGAAATTTACCCTTACTTCAACGACATAGTTAGTTTGCCGGAGGTATTCTGATGGCAACTGACAGGAAGAGTCTCGGCTTAATGGACATATTCGTTAACCCGATGAAAGTTACATTAAAACAATTTTTCAAGTCTACTTTTGGTAAGCCTACTACAGTCATGTACCCTCTTGAAAAAAGAGATCCACCACCTACGTATCGTGGAATGAATGCTGTTATCTGGGATTTGTGCATAGGTTGCGGCATATGCGGAGAAGTTTGCCCCAATAAATGCTTAAAAATGAAACCTGTTGACTTATCGGATGAAGAGAAAGATAAATCTTGGTACGGTTCTCATGTAGCAAAAAAGAAAAGCAAGGCCGAAAGACCTGCCATTAATTTCGGGCATTGCATGTTCTGTGGCTTTTGTGAAGATTATTGTCCGACCGGTGCGATGACCATGACTGATTTCTATGAGCTTGCAGATACCACTCGTGAATCTTTGATTTATCCTGCTAGGTCTATGAAAGTTGATTTAGACGAAACACCAAGTTTACCTCTGACAAATTATATGATGGAATCTCCAGTTTTGAACTTCGATACTTGCATAGGTTGCAGCAAGTGCGTTGATAACTGTCCTACAAATTGTATAATTATGGACGAAGGGGCAATCACAAAGGAGTTGAAAAATGGTAAAACTAGAAATATTCAGAATCCCTATTTTGACTATACCATTTGTATTGGTTGTTCAACCTGTGTTAAGGTTTGTCCAGCCTCATGTCTGCACATGGAACCTATTTCTAATTCTAGTTCAAGTGGACTAACAATCAAAGCCCCAGAGTCGGAGGCTTAGTTATGGAAATGATAGTTGTTTTATTTTGGGCTATAGCTTCTTTAATATTGGCATCAGCATGGGCAGTTGTTAACGGGAATGATATTGTTCATGCGGTAGTTTGGCTTTCTTCAGTTTTTCTTTTGACAGCTTGTCTTTTTATATTAGCAGATGCAGAATTTTTAGCTGTAATTCAAGTTTTAGTTTATGTTGGGGCTATTTCTGTAGTTATAATTTTTGGAATAATGCTTACAAAGAGAACTCTTAAAGGAGGAGAAAGTGCCTAGTAGATCTACAATATGGGTTAGAGATGCCTTTGTTATAATCTTTGCAATATATGTTGTAGTTTCGATAGCAATGGTTCCTTGGTCTAATTTGAAAATCAGTGAACCTGCATCTACAACTTGCCCTACAGGATGTGCTCCATCAGTTAATTTTCCCGAAGATAAATATCATCACTATGACGATTCTTTAGTTTTTGACTGGAATTCAGTCTCTGTTACCTATCGTGCTGTAATTTTTAACATGGATGATGAAATTGTTCATGATGCTAATTTAACTGGGTTTAATTCTACGACTAGTTCGAGGTTGAAAATAGGCAACTACACATCTTTTGTATATTACACAGGCATTGTTGGTTCAAATGTTTCTGAATTAATTAAATCTTCTGAACATCAGTTAGACTCTTCTTCTAAGATAACACTTGAATGGAATAAGGTTGGTGTTACCTATACGATTCAAATTCGTGAATATGATGAAGAAAACGGAGACGTACCCATAATTCACGAAGCTGCAAATTTGTCCATAACATCATACGAGTACGTTAATTTTATTGAAGGAAATGAGTATACTTGGTCTGTTTTTGCTGTAGATGATATGGGCTTCTCTTCGGAGTCTTCTTCTCAGAATGATCTTAGGATTGGTACTACTAAATTTTTAGCTTTTATGCTATTTAACGACTGGGAAGTTCCATTTTTACTTCTTGGGGTAATGATGGTCATAGCTCTACAAGCCGGTGTTTTCTTAGCTAAGGAGGAAAAAGATGATTGATCCTATTCACTTCATTTTATTTTCGTCAATTCTTTTGTTGATAGGTGCCTATGGAGTTATAAGAAATAAAAACTCTATTGTTGTTTTGATGTCGGTTGAAATTATGCTTACTGCTGCAAACGTTAATTTTGTTGCTTTTTCAACTTATTATCATGATTTAACTGGACAGATTGTAGCTTTGTTTATTACTACAATTGCTGCAGCCGAGGTTGCTATTGGATTAGCTATATTATTGAGTCTATTCAAGCAAAGGGACACAATCGAATTAGACTTGTTGAATAGGTTAAGGTGGTAATTTTGGGAGAGTCTAAAGGGTTTCCAATAGTTTTGCGAAACAAAGTTGCCCTTTTCTTCGTCCTGGCAATTTCATTTTTAGCATATTTACTTTTTACCTCATCTCAATCTCCAATCCATTATTCGTGGATGATTCCTGTATTTCCTCTAATTTCATTTGTTTTTATATTACTATTCGGTTTTCAAGATGCCGAAAGAGGTGGCTCAATTGCTTTGTGCGGAGTTAGCTTTTCCTCCGTATTCTCTCTCGCAGTTGCATATGACCTATTTGTAGTAGGAACTGCTAATGGTTCATATGTTGAGTTATCGAGAGTCTGGTTCAGCGGTAGCACATATTCTTTTGAATTTGGAACCTATGTAGATTCACTCGCAGCTCTTCTTCTTTTAGTTGTTGGCGTTGTATCTTATTTGGTTGTTTTGTTTGCCATAAGCTACATGGATGACCAAGGAGATAGGCGAGTGCGATATTTCGCCGAAAAATCTCTGTTTATTGCTGCAATGTATGGCTTGGTTGTAGCAAATTCTTTCTTGCTAATGTTTATCTTTTGGGAATTGATGGGAGTTTGTTCGTATTTGTTAATCGGTTTTTGGTATGAAAAACCATCCGCAGCATCAGCTGCCAAAAAGGCATTTTTAGTTACTCGTGTTGGCGATGTATTCTTGCTCCTTGGGTTGGTTATAATGTACAATACGTTTGGAACCCTAAGATATTCTGAACTTTTTGCAGATCCACAAATCTTGGTTAATAATTTGGAGGAAGTTAAGTGGGCTACTCTCTGTCTTTTCGCTGGCTCTGTTGGTAAATCTGCTCAGTTTCCCCTACATGTTTGGCTTCCCGATGCAATGGAAGGTCCAACAACAGTTTCAGCCCTCATACACTCCTCAACAATGGTAAAGGCTGGCGTATTTCTAGTGGCTAGGTCTTTCCCTCTTATTGTCCACAGTCCAAGTACAGCCATTTACATTGCTGCTACTGGAGCAGTTACAGCAATAGTTGCAGCCAGCATGGCCATGGTAATGAACGATATCAAAAGAGTTCTTGCATATTCTACCATTTCTCAACTAGGTTACATGTTTCTAGCACTAGGTGCTGGCGCATGGGCCTATTGGCACTCTGTTGAGGTTGGTGAAGACCCAGGTTACTCGCAGGGATATATGGCAGGATTATTACATTTAATGAATCATGCATTTTTCAAAGCTCTTTTGTTCTTAGGATCCGGTGCTGTAATTCATGCAGTTCATACACAGGACATGAGAGAGATGGGCGGTTTGCGCAAGCATATGCCCATTACTTCTGCAACCATGGGCCTTAGTGTCCTTTCGATAGCAGGAGTTCCATTTTTTTCCGGCTTTTGGTCTAAAGATGAAGTTCTTGAAGCCGTTCATAAGAATGCAGCTTACGAAGGAATTTTCGGTGTTCTTTGGTTTATTGCTATATTGACTGCCGGTATGACTGCGTTTTATATGACACGTATGTGGATGATGACTTTTAGTGGACCCTCTACTAGAACAGTGTCAACTGTAACATCTTCTGACGATCACTCCAAGACTGGCAATTGGGTTATCAATACTGAAGAAATTAAGTCACATGCCCATTAAGATTCTCCAGTTATGACTATACCACTGATGGTTTTAGCATCACTAGCTGTGTTTTCCGGACTTTCTCTTGTTCTCGGAGGAGGCTTTGCTACACATGTATTTTATGGTGAACCACATGAAGCACATGGTTTGGTTCATTGGGATATTATTGATCATATTTTATCCTCAAATTTAACATATTTATCTGTTGCAGTTGGTTCAACGGGTATAATCTTAGGAATTTTGTTTTATAAAAGAGGTCCTGATGGATCTTCGGCATTTTCAACCAAATTTGTTGAGGAAACATGGATTCTACGAATTACGCATACTTTTCTCATTAACAGACTTTACATGTCAGATTTGTTTAATTGGTTCGGTATGCGCACTTGGGATACTATAGCACAAATCTCTGACTGGTTCGATCGAAATGTTATTGATGGTATTGTTAACAAAGTGGCTTCACTTTCAATGCATTTTAGTAATAACGCAAGAAATATCACCACTGGATTTACAGGACATTATGCTTCTTTAACAATTGGCGGACTAGGTGCTCTTGTTTTGTTAACTAGAATTGTAATGCCTATTATGGGGTGGTCAATTTGAATAATTTAAGATTTCTATTAACCTTCACACTTTTGGTATTGTCATCTGGCATTGTATCTGCAGAAGAACACACCGTCTATGTTGGAACCGAGGATAATCCCTATATTTTTAGTGATGCCAATCTTGTTATTGCTCCCGGTGACAATGTAACTTTTGTATGGACCCCAGGCCAACCTCATAATGTAGCTCAGGTTGAGTCTTCGAGTTCGAATGTCTATGTTTCTGGAGGGGATATTATTTTCTTCTATTCTGGTGAAGCCGTAGACGGTGTTGAGTGGGTTCTGAATTCTACATACACTCAAGAAGAAGGTGTCTTGTATTACATTTGTGAACCTCATGCTGGTTTGCAAATGCGTGGACAGATTGTTATCGAAAGCCGACCAGACATGACCATGGAGTTTGGAAACTTTCCTTGGCTATCGTATCTTCTAGTATTCCCATTGATTGGAGCTCTTTGGTGTTTCGCCTTTAGAAATAGTCCCGAAGCTCATAAGTATATTGCTCTGGTTACAACTCTTTTCACTTTTGCAATCTCAGCTATTGTTTTCGTTAAAGCTGGTAGCGGCAACGGTTTCAGGCTGATGGAGGAGTACGAGTGGGCTCCCAATTTAGGAGTTTCATTACTTTTGGGTGTGGATGGCCTAAGTAGTCCTCTTGTTTTACTTACTGGAATTATTAGTCCTCTGACAGTTATTTTTTCTTGGCATGAGAAAGAAAAACCAGCGTTGTTTTTCGCCCTATTACTAGTAATGCAAACAGCTCTTTACGGTGTGTTTATTACATTAGACTATTTTGTATTCTATATATTTTGGGAAGTAGTTTTGATACCTATGTTTTTCCTTATAGCTATCTGGGGCGGAGAAAACCGAAGATATGCTTCTATCAAATTTTTCATTTATACATTTACAGCTTCCGTAATAATGTTGGTTGGTTTTATGGCACTTTATTTTGAATCCGGGGTAAATTCATTTTCTATGATTGATATTGCAAATAACAGTTCAGGATTTTCTAGAGAATTTCAGATTTGGGTCTTTGCGGCCTTGTTTATTGGGTTTGCAGTAAAAGTACCTTCTGTGCCTTGGCACACTTGGCTTCCCGATGCTCATGTCCAAGCGCCAACAGCTGGATCAATACTTCTTGCTGGAGTTATGCTAAAGATGGGCTTGTATGGACTAATGAGGGCTGCTCTGCCACCATTACCTATTGGGGCTGAATTTTTCGTGCCTTTAATGGTTGTACTTGCTATAGTTTCAATTTTATACGGAGCAGTTCTCAGTTTGGGTCAAACAGATCTTAAGAAGTTAGTTGCATACTCAAGCGTTTCACATATGGGTGTTGCACTTTTAGGTGTTGCAACTATGACGGAACTTGGTTTTGCTGGAGCTGTATTCATGATGTTTGCCCATGGTATTCTCAGTCCCGCAATGTTCATGGTTGCAGGGGTATTATTGCATCAGCTTGGAACACGTGAAATACCTAAATTGGGTGGAATAGCTCAAAGTCAGCCTACAACTACAGGTTTGTTCGTTGTAATTTTTATGGGCAGTTTGGGAGTGCCAGGAATGGCAGTCTTTGTTTCCGAACTGTCGGTATTCATTGCCTTCTTTGAATCTCACGGATATCTGTTACTTCTGCCAATTTTTGGGATGGTAATAACTGCAGGCTATCATCTTTGGGCGCTTCAGAGAGCAATTTTCGGAGCTCAGAATGAGGAAGTTGACATCGATAAAGTTCACGAGGCACCTTGGTATGAAATGTATCCAATGTTTGTTCTTATTGGAATTGCAACTTTTTTTGGAATTTTCCCACATTATTTAATGGATCCAATTTCTGTCGCCTCTTATGATATATTAGACTTCATGGGGGTCTTGTAATGGGTCCCATGGCATTATTTTTACCTGAATTGGTTATAATTGCCAGTATACTTGCAGTTCCTGCAATTTACATTGCTACAGAAAATGCAAAGTCCTACTCCATTTGCTCTAATATTTCGCTATTTGTGAGTCTTTTATTAGTAATATTGTTTTGGTATTATCCTGATGAAGTTTCGTTCGATAAATCTTCATCATCATACGTAATTTACGATCATTTTGTCATCAATGACTTTTCACAGCTCTTCAAAGCAATATTCTTGTTAACCGCTTTAGCTGTCTCCGTAGTTAGTTCTTCATATTTTAAGGATGATGAACCTCACCAAGCAGAGTATTATGTCCTTCTTCTGTCTAGTGCTCTTGGAATGCTTATTACAGCTTCTGCTAGTGATTTCCTTACTATTTTTGTAGGCATTGAGCTTTCTGCTTTCAGTAGTTATGGTTTAGTTGCGTTTAGAAAGAAAGACGATAAATCTACAGAGGCCGGAGCAAAATATTTGTTAATTGGAGCTTTCTCTTCGGCTCTGACGCTATATGGAATTTCTCTTTTGTATGCTTTGACAGGTTCAGTAACCTTTGAGGGCGTTAATGCTTTTCTTACAGGTCTGGAGAATGGTGTTATAGATGGTAATTTTAACGAATTGATATTCATATCGAGTTTATTTATTACTGGAGGTTTAGGCTTCAAAATTGCAGTTGTTCCATTCCATGCTTGGGCTCCTGATGTCTACGAAGGAGCTCCGGCTCCAGTTACGGCCTTACTTGCTGCAGCCAGTAAAGCAATGGGCTTTGTAGCTCTTCTTAAAGTATTTATTTTTACTTTAGAGCCTTTCGCAGAAGAATGGAAATTAGTCTTTGGCATAATAGCTCTAATTTCAATGACAATAGGTAACTTAGCTGCGTTATCACAGAAGGACATTGGTAGAATGCTAGCATATTCGTCAATTGCACAAGCTGGTTACATTTTAATTGCATTTCCAGCTTTAACTCAAGATGCTGTGTCAGGTGCTATAGCACATACGTTAGTACATGCATTCATGAAAGGCGGTGCGTTTATTGTAGTCGCTGGCGTTGGCGCTGCAGGTTTAGGATATAGTATTAGTTCCTTCAAAGGTCTTGCTAAAAGGTCACAGCTGCTTGCATTGGCAATGACTATCTGTCTTTTGTCTCTTGTTGGTTTACCACCACTTGCAGGTTTTATCAGCAAATTTCTGTTATTTTACGGAGTCTTGCAGGCAGGCGTAGGTGGTGAAACATGGATTATAGCCTTGGTAGTAGCTGGTGTATTAAATTCTGCACTTTCACTATATTATTATCTGAAAGTGATTCGTTTTATGTATTTGTATGAACCTGAAGGTGTTAGTCAAGCTGAGTTTTCCACATCTATAAGGTATACGTCCTTTGTAGTAATTTTGTTTCTTGTAATTATCCTTCCATTGTTTTATCAAGATCTTTATTCATTGTGTGAAGATGCTTCGAGTGAGCTATTTGGATGATTGATACGACGAGTGAGCAGTATAAAATTTTTAATAATCTTTGGGATGGCAAAACTCCAAAGGGTATTAACATAAGTAAGAAAAATTCTTTCAGGTCACGTATGAAAAATTCCTGTAGTCAAGAAGGTTTTGAGTTTTCCAAAATTAATTCGTATTTAGTCTATTCAGGATTGTCAAAAAAACTTGACGTAGACACTATATTAAAGAATGATATTAAAATAACTAAACCTCCAAGAAGGCATTTACGTAAATTTTAAATCTTATCTTTACTTATCAGCTGGTTCGAAAAAGAAAGTGGTACTTCTTCTAGTAATGTCTTGTAATTAGAATCAGGTACTTCTGAAATGGATTTTCTGGCTACTTGCATCCATGGCGTCACTAGCTCTTCATAAACTTTTTGAGCATCAGCTAAATCGACTAATTGAATAATTTTACTTGAGTCTCCGTTATCTAAGAATTCATTAACTGCATCTTGGTATTTGTGATGTTTAGCTAATCTTGTAACAGGAAGGGTAGGTATTCCAATTGCCAAATCGCCAACTGGAGTTTTTGTAGCAATTGAATTGTATAAATCAAGGTAGTCATCTGTAATCTGATAAATGATACCAACGGTTTCACCATATTTGTATAGCGGAATACCTAGGTGGGTTTCTGAAGAAACTAATGCACCCAGCTCGGCAGCAGTTCCGTACAAAGCCCCGGTTTTCTTCTTGATTCTATGGAGATAGACTGATTCACTATAGTTATGTTTGTCTGTAAAATCGGCTATTGCACCCTCAGATAGGTTTCTTATGCATTTACCAAGAGATTTACCTGTCGCGATGGAAATGGCACCGTGTAAGGAGCCTGTTGCTATCATCAAGTCTGCGATTAATATTGCAGATCTAGGGCCGAGCTCTTCCCATAATGCAGGAGCTGCTCTTCTGAAAGAATCTCCGTCAATCCAGTCGTCGTGAATTAATGCACCACCGTGTACTAACTCTAGAGCCATTCCGCACTCAAAAGCTAGGTGAGCATCTCCGTCGAGAGCGTCCGATACTAGTCTGCATAGTACAGGTCTGAGCATTTTTCCTCCGAGCACTCCCTTTTCGATTAAAGGAGCCATTTCTTTGGACTCTTTAGATATCTCTATTTTAAGAAAGTCTTCAAACTCAGCCTTGACAACTTCGTAATAGCTATTGAGCTCTTCATCAAACATTTGTTTTGTTTTAAGACCCATTAACTCACCAATATTGTATTCCTAATATCATAAGGATTCCGCAAAAAGAATGTATACCAATTGTTCCCCAATTTGATAATGCTAATTCTCTGCGGTCGTAATTGT
Organism: uncultured Thermoplasmata archaeon; assembly: GCA_964015055.1. Classification (GTDB taxonomy): domain Archaea; phylum Thermoplasmatota; class Poseidoniia; order MGIII; family CG-Epi1; genus CG-Epi1. Next base: position 345 of record CAXHBG010000009.1, on the reverse strand, counting down.
TCATAACATAGTATGAAAGGTATAATGCAAATGGAGCAGCTAACAGCCCTAGCAATGCTCCATCGGTGACTATTCCATAGAAATGTAAGATGTACAGCGATGTGAATGCTGAAATCATCAAAATTAAGTATCCCCAGCTTGCTCTTTCTAGTCCAAGCACAACAACAAGATGATTTTTACCGGCAAGTTTGTCAGACGCTCGGTCTGGAAATTGATTAATCCATAATATTGCTGTAGTTAGCAGTCCCAAAGGTATCCCAAACATAAATGCATCCCAAGAGTGAGTTCCGGTCATTGCATACACAGTCCCCATTGTCATCAGAGGTCCATAGTTCAGGCCTATGA